>NZ_JBEZUZ010000049.1:0-56051 GCF_040636735.1 Streptomyces sp. NPDC035033
GGCGCCCGCCGCGCGCCCCGCCGCGCCCCCCGCCCGCCCCCCGCGGGCCCCCCCCCCCCCCGGCCACCGCGGCGGCGCTCGGGCTGCCCGAGGAGCCGCCGACGGTGATCGCGCTTCCGTCCGACGACAACGCCTGCGTCCGCGTGCGGCCGAGTGCCCGCACCGGCGCGCCGGTCACGGTCGACATCGTGCTGGTGCCCCGGGTGAGCAGGCCGGAGCGGGTCGCGGAGCCGCCGGCGGAGCACGTGAGCGGGGCGTGTCTGCCCACGGACCTCGTGGAGACCCTGCCGGGGCGCGGAGTGCTGGCCCAGGCGCTGAGCAGCGCGGGGACCCCGCTCGGTGACGCCCGCTACCTCGTCACCGACACGGGAGTCCGCTACGCGGTTCCGAGCGACGCGGCGCTGTCCTCGCTCGGCTACTCCACGGCCGACGTGCGCGGCGTTCCGGCCGCTCTGCTGCTCATGCTTCCGGCGGGCCCCGATCTCGACCCGGCCGCGGCCGCGAACGCCACGACGGATTCACCGGAGCCACCGGCGTGTTCGCTCGGCGCGCTCACCGCAGCGCGGCGAGCGGGGTGACGGGTTTCCGGGGCCGCCGCGCCGGGGGCGGCCACCGGCGCGGCGGGGCGACGGGAGGAGCCGGCGACGGCTTCCCCGTCCGTCCCGGGCCCGCGCGAGGACGCCGACGGAGTTCTCGCGCCTCCTGACCGGGGGTCAGGCGCCGTGGCCCGCCGCCGTTCGGGCGTCCTCGGGGACGTCCCAGCCGGTGCCGGGCGGACGGGCGGGGACCCCCGGCCACAGCACGGCGGACACCTCGGAGGCGTTCCACTCCGTCGTCGCCCGCAGGATCCTGCCGTCCGCGGCGAAGCGGAACTCCTCGACGCCGCGCGCGGTCGCTTCGGTTCCCCGGTAGGAGGTGGTGTCCATCGTCCACCGTGCCCGAGCCGTGCCGGGCCCGGTCACCTCGATGTCCTCGACGACGGGCAGCATCCTGGAGAAGAGGCGGAACTTCGTCTCCGCGAAGACCCGGAGGTGCGCGCGTCCGACGTACGGCTTGGTCCCGGCGAGGTCCACCATGCGTCCCCGTTCCGGGTGGAAGAGCTCCGCCCATCCCTCGCCGTCGCGGTCGGCCAGCCGGACGAAGTACTCGCCCACGGCGCGGACCATCACCGCGGAGGGGCACTCCTGGTCCGGCGGGACGTCGGACGTCCGCGGGCACCGGCCCGTGGCGAGGCCCGCGCGGCGCCGTTCGGCGAGCACCAGGGCGCCGCTCAACCTGGCGTACCGCAGGTCGGCGAACTTCGCGAAGTCGTGCAGGGCCCCGTCGAGTTCGGGCAGGACGGGCTGTGCCGCGCGCCGGGCCATGGCCTCCATGCCGTACCCCAGTGCTCCCGTGTTGTCGCTGCCCAGCACTCCGAGCGCCAGGAGGTAGTGCAGGAAGAGGAACTCCTGGCAGTTCTTGGCCAGTCGGCGCACCGATCTCAGGTAGGGCAGTTCGGCGGCGGCGCCGGACTCGCCGTGGGCGAGGACGTGCACGAGGGTCCGGCCGTCGCGCTCCACCGTCGTGAGCAGGACGTCGAAGGCGCCGCGCACCGCGGCGGGCAGGGTGCGGGCGGAGTGCGACTGGGCGCCGCTGCCGTCGCGCAGCATGACCCGGAGCGGGTGGTAGTCGGCCAGGTCCATGAGGTCCAGGAGCCGGCTCGCGCCCGTGGCCAGCCGGACGGCCCGCGCGCCCAGGGACAGCAGGCGGTCCGCCTCGCCCCATCTCCCGGCGGCCGCGGCCGCGGCTCCGGCCTCGATCCCCCGGTGGGCGACGTGCAACCAGCACTCGGTGATCTGGTGGGCGCCGCGGAAGAGATGGTCCTCCGGGCCCGCCGGACGGACTGTGCGCAGCTCGCGCAGGTGGGCCCTTTCGCCGAGGAGGGCGACGGGGGCCGTCGGGGGCGCTCCGGAGTTCCGGGCGGGGGGTACGCCGGTGCTCCGTGCGGTCAACAGCCGCACGGCGTCGGCGGCGGCGGGGTCCTCCTCGGGAGCGGGCAGCAGCTCCGTCATCTCCCGGCCGAGGCGCCGGCAGTCCGCCAGGAGCTCCTCGTGGCGATCGGCGCGTTCCCGGTGGTCGATGTACGGGCGGTCGTCCGCCGCGCAGTCCGACAGGAGGGCGGTGAGAAGGTCCAGCGCCACGACAGCGGCCGCCACGGAAGAACCGGCCGGCCAGGCCGGCGTGCTCCGCCAGGCGTCCTCCAGGGCCGACAGGCGTATGTACAGCGCGTAGGGGGTCGGTTCGGTCTCCGCCCGGGGGCGGGAGGGGCGTGCGGTGTCCGGGGCCGCGGCCCGCGGACGTACCTGCTCTGTTCGGACACTCATGTGCGCTCCCGACCGGGAATATCCGCCTGCCCCCGGCCCGGGAAGTGGCCGGCCCGGTTCGGCGGGGGAGGGAACCGGGCCGGCGCTCCGACGTTCGCACGCACCCCCGGCCCGCCCCGCGCCGCGTTCCCCACGCGCGCCCTTCGTGTCCGATGGCGCTGCACGATCGGGCACGCCCGCCGTCGACGGCGGCCGCGGTGGCGGCGCAGGACGTCCGAAAGGCCCGGCCTGCCGGTACCTCGGGGCAGTTCCCGGCGAAGAACGACGATTTCGAGCCATAGGGATCTCTGAATTCCGACACGATGGTCGCCCGCCCCCCACCCCGCCGGGGCTCGCCGTGCGCCCCGGCCGAAGTCGTCTCACGAGAGGTCCTCCGGTGATCCAGTCGCAGGGAACACGGCGGATCGCCGTCGTGGCCGACGAGTCCGGCCGGCCCCGCCGTACGGGCGGTGCGCTCCAGGGCCTTCCGCGACGCCGGGGGAGGCGACGCCGGGTGCGGCGGAGCGAGGACCGGGACCGGCCGGGTCCCGCGCCGCGATCGGCGGCGGCGTGCCCGCGGAGGGCGGGAGGGCGGGAGGGCCGGCTCCGGAGCCTCCGGGAGGCCGGGGTACCGGTGGCGGCCGTGCGCCCGGAACCGGCACGTCAGCGGCTACGGCTTCCCGGGCTGTGACATGAGCATGAGCGATATTCTCGTGGCGCCGACATGATCGGCACCGGCGGGGAACGAGGACGGGTTCACCGGCAGGCGGGCATAGGGGGCGACGTGCGGGTGTCTGAGGCGGAGGACCGTGAACTCCTCGGCCGTGAGAG
Organism: Streptomyces sp. NPDC035033; assembly: GCF_040636735.1. NCBI lineage: Bacteria > Bacillati > Actinomycetota > Actinomycetes > Kitasatosporales > Streptomycetaceae > Streptomyces > Streptomyces sp. NPDC035033. Next base: position 3,174 of record NZ_JBEZUZ010000049.1, read on the forward strand.
GGAGAAGACCTTCCTGGACGGCATCCTGGAGGCGGCGCTCCACGACGGGAGAGGATCGGCGGTCCTCCTGCGGGGCCAGGCCGGCATCGGCAAATCGGCCCTGCTCGCCTGGGCGCGCGGCGCGGCCCGGCGGCGCGGCTTCGCCGTGCTGGAGGCCGTGAGCGCCGCGGCGGAGGCAGAGCTCGCCTTCGGCGGTTTCCACCAGGTCTTCTGGCCCCTGCTGAAGCGGTCCCGGACGCTCCCCGCACGGGACCGTGAGGTGCTGGAGTGCGCTCTGGGACTGCGGGAAGAGCCGCCGGCCGCCGCGGCCCCGCTGGGAGCCTCGGCGCTCGCGCTGCTCACCGAGGCCGCGCGCGACCGGCCCCTGCTGGTCGTGGTGGACGACGTGCAGTGGATGGACGACTCCAGCACCGCCGTGTTCGCCTTTCTGCACCGCCACGTCGCCGACCTGCCCGTGGTCCTCGTCGGCGCGGGCCGCGAGGACGGTTCGGCCACCGACCGCTGGCCCGGGGAGCCGGTACGGGTGGAAGCACTGGATCCGGCCCCCGCCGAAGAGCTGTTGCGCCGGCACCACCCGGGGCTGCCCGCGGCCGCGGCCACCCGGGTGCTGGCGGAGGCCGCGGGCAATCCGCTGGCGCTCCTGGAGCTGCCCGTCCTGCCGGACGACGAGCACGGCACCGGCCTTCCCGGTGTCCCCGGACGGATGCCGCTGACGCACCGTCTGGAGCAGCTCTTCGCCGAGCGGATCCGATCGTTGCCGGCGGACGCCGCTCACCTCCTGCTCCTGGCCGCTCTCGGTGGCCGGGTGAACGTACGGGACACGGACGCCTGGCCGGCTCCGACGGCGCCGGGGAGCCCCGCGGCGGTCGTCTCCGCCCTCGAGGCGAGCGGGCTGGCCCGCGTCGACAAGACGGGAACCCTGGCCTTCCGCCATCCCCTGGTGCGCAGCGCGGTGATCTCCCTGGCCTCGCCCGAGGACGAGCGGGCGGCCCACGGGTTCCTGGCCGGGCGGCTGGAGGCCGACGATCCCCGGCGCCTCCGCCACGAGACGCTGGCCGCGGTCCTGCCCGACGCGTCCCTCGCCGAGCGGCTGGAGGAGGCCGCGCGGCAGATCGCACGGCGCGGAGGCGACGCGGAGGGAGCGGTGCTGATGGACCGGGCGGCCGCCCTGAGCACCGACGCCGCGTCGCACACGGCGCGCCTGACCTGGGCCGCGGTCATGGCGGCACGGGGCGGGCGGCTCGCCCACACCGCGGAGCTGGTGGAGGAGCTCAAACGCCGACCGGTGCCGCCCGGCTTCGCCCCCCTCTTCGCGTACGCGGTGGTGTACGTCGACCAGAGCCACCGGATCGACTTCGAGTCGTCCTTCACCCTTCTGCCGCAGGCCCTGGACCTTCTCTCGCGGACCGGGGTGGAGCCCTTCGAGGGGCTCGCGGAGCAGATGTACTTCAAGCTGCTGCTCGCCGCCTGCTACACCGACGATCCCCGGGCCTGGCGCGCCCTGGAGAAGCACGCGGGCTCCGTCTCCCCGCTGGCCCGGCTGTGCCGGGCGGTCTGGTCCGATCCGGCCCGGACCGCGCACGGCGCGACGCGCGAACTCGCCGCGCTGAACCGCGGGATGAACGAGGAGCAGGAGGCGGGGGCCGCGTGGCTGCTGCTGTGGACCGCGTCGGCGGTCGACGCGGCCGACGAGACGCTGTGGCGCCGCTTCACCGGCCAGCACGCCTATGCCACGCAGGGCTCGGTCGCGAAGGCCCGGTTCTACCAGGACTACTTGCGGGGCCGGTGGGAGAGCGCGGCCGCGTGCCTGCGGGAGGCGAAGGCCGCGGACGACCGCGGCTACCACTGCAACGCCCTGCTGTTCCGTCACCACTACGCGCACTTCCTGGCCGGCCGGGGCGACGAGCAGGGGCTGCGGGAGGTCGAGTCGCTCATCGAGCCGACGGCTTCGGGAGCCCGGATGCGGTTCGTCACCGACCACCTCGTGCACCTGCGGGCTCTGGTCGCGCTCGCGCACGGCCGGTACGAGGAGGCGTACCTGCTCCTGGTCCGACTCATGTCCCCGGGCGTGCTGCCGCGCGGCCTGTCCTGGTTCCACCTGCCCTTCTTCGACCTCGTGGTGGCCGCCGTGCACACGGGCCGCCGGCGTGAGGCCACCGCGCACGTCGAGGCCGGACGGGCGGCGCGGATGGCCGACATCTCCGGGCACCACGCGTTCCTCCTGGCGGCCGCCGCCGCCGTCGCCGCGGCCGACGAGGACGCCGACGCCCGCTACCGGACCGCGTACGCCGTCGTGGGCGCGGAGACCTGGGTCTTCGGCATGGCCCGGTTGCGGCTGGCGCACGGCTCGTGGCTGCGCCGGCGCCGGCGCGCGGAGGCACGCGACGTGCTGCACCGGGCGCGCGACGCGTTCCGCCGGCTGGGCGCCGAGCCGTGGGCGGAGCGCTGCGAGGAGGAGTTGGCCGCCGCGGGGACCCCGATGACGGAGGCCGGCGGACGCGGGCTCCTGACGGGACAGGAACGGCGCATCGCGCAGCTCGCCGCGACGGGACTGACGAACAAGGAGATCGGCACCGCGCTGCAGGTGTCCCCCCGCACCGTCGCGGCGCACCTGTACAAGATCTTCCCCAAGTTGGGGATCTCCTCCCGGGCCGGCATCTCCCGGGCGCTGGCCGACGAGCTCACCGACCAGGACTGACGCCGGCCTCCGCGGGGCCCGCCCACCGGTGGTCACGCTGCGGGGGCAGGGTCCCCGCCATCAGCACGCCTCCGGGCGCACCGGTTCCCGCCGTGGCCTCCGTCGCGCCCTGCTCCGCCCGCTGGTCCCGCCACTCGCTCGGCGACATCCCGTACCGGGCGCGGAAGCACCTGCTGAAGTGGGCGGCGGTGGCGAACCCCCAGCGCTGGGCCACGGCCTGTACCTTCGCCGGGCTGCCGCCGCCGCGGCCCAGTTCCCGCCGGCACTCCTCCAGCCGGCGCTGCTGTATCCACCGGCCGATCGTGCCGTTCTCCCCCGCGAAGAGCTTGTGCAGCTGGCGCACGGACATGTGGTGGGCCTCCGCGATGGTGTCCGGGCGGAGGCGGGGGTCCGCGAGCCGGGAGTTGGCCCAGCGCCGGATCTCGCTCGTGGCGGGGCGGTCGCCGTCGGGGAGGCCGCTCCCGCCGGGACGGGCGCTCCGCCCGGCCTCCTCGGCCACCAGGCTGGTGACCAGGTCCGCCGCCTGGTTCCTGAGCCGTGCCGCCGTGCCTCCCCGCCACGCCTCGGTGCCCGACGGGCCTCCGGCCGTGGCCAGGGAGATCAGCAGGGGGAGCAGCAGCGAGGCGACGCCCGTGGTGGCGTCGTACGCCCGACCGGTCGTCCTCGCCAGGGCGTCGTCCGGGGAGGGCACCAGCCGGCGCGGCACGCGGAGCACCGCGAGTTCGCATCCGGCCGCCCCGCTCACCGCCACCGGCCCGGCCGAGTCGGCCAGGACCAGGCTTCCCACCGTCACGCGGCCTCCGGGTGCGAGGGGGAGGAGGAAGCCGCCCCGCAGGGGGGCGTAGACCAGGACCTCGCGCGTGTCCTGCCCGACGGCCGCCCGGGCCGGCAGGGTGCGCGCGTCGGTGAGCTCCGCTCCGGGGACGACCCCGATCCGGACGTACGGCGGCCGCTCGGGTTCCACGGCGTGGAGGACCGGACCGGTACGCGGGCGTGAGCCCGCTCCATGGGGTGGGGGCGCGGTGGACGGCACCGTGGGCTCCTTCGGGTGGGTGCGCGAACGGCCCGTGGCACGGTCCGTGCCCCCACTCTCGGCCTGCCGCGCTCCCCCTACGTAGGTCGGATGACTGACGGCGGCCGGCACCGGCGGTGCGTCAGTTCACGCCCGTGCGCCCTGCTCTCCCCGGCAGGTCCGGGCCGGGGAGGTCCTGCTCCGGGGGACGGGCGAGTTTCCACTGCCGCGGCGGCACGCCGAACACCCCTTTGAAGGCACGGCTGAAGTGGGCCGGGCTGTGGAAGCCCCAGCGGCGGGCGACCGTCGAGACCGTCGGGCTGGCACGCCCTCGGCGCGCCAGTTCCCTGGCGCACTCCTCGACCCGGCGCTGCAGGATGAGCCGCCCCACCGTCGTCCCCTCCCCTTCGAAGAGGCGATGGAGGTAGCGCACCGAGATGTAGTGGGCTTCGGCGACCCGTTCCGGCGTCAGGTCCTCGTCGCCCAGGTGCCGGTCGATGTAGTCGCGCACGCGCGGCACGAGCCGGGCGCGCGTGTTGCCCTGCGGCTCCTGGTCCCTCCCGAGCAGTTCGTCGGCGAGGAGGGCGACGAACTCGACGGCGGTTCCGGCGAGCAGGTCACCGGTGTCCGACGTCACCTGGTCCCCGAGGCGGAAGAGGCCTTCCAGGAACGGGACGAGCAGGGCGGCGACGCCGTTCCGCCCCGGCACGGCACGGCCGGTGAGGCGGAACAGGTGGTCCGCGGGGTCGCCCAGCGTCTGCCGGGGCAGGGAGACCAGCAGCATGCGGAAGGTCTCGCGCTGGTCCAGCGTGAAGGGCCGGCGCGGGTCGATGAGGACCAGCTCTCCCGGCTCCAGCGCGGTGCTCCGCCCGTCCTGGGTGAGGAGGGCCGTGCCCGCCTTCTGGAGGGCGACGGCGACCCGTTCGCCCGGGCCCCGGGCGATGTGCCGAAGGGTGCGGCTCATCTGCGCCGGCCCCGCCTCGACGAGCAGCAGGCTCAGGTAGCCGAAATGGGTGATCACCGGTGCCGGGACGTCGGCCGGAGAGGTGCGCATCACGAGTCGGACGGGAGCGATGAGGTCGTCGAAGGCGTCCTGCCACAGTCGCGGCGCCTCGTGTTCTCGTCCCGCCGTCATGTCCCGAAGAACGTGTCCCACGCATGCTCCTTGTTCTCGGACGCCGGCCGGCCGGCGAACTCTCCGCTCAGGGGGCGCCGACAGCCGTGTGCGTTCTCCTTCATGCTCGGCGGCGCGGGAAGGCCCCACATAGGTCATTTGACGTGCGGTCCCGGACACGGGCGGGGCATCCGGTGTCCGGCCGGACAAGAAGTGTGCACGGACAGGCAAGACCGTCCCGTGCGGATGGACGGCGGTGCCGGTACCGGTCCGTAGGCTTGGGGTCCGTTGCCCCGGCGGCCTCCGCGGTCAGGAGCGGACCGGGCCCGACGGATCCGTCTTCCATCTCGGGATCGCGCCCACGCGCGGGAGTGTGTCGTGGAACATGTCGCTGGACCGCCGCCGGTCCTCGAGCAATTGGCCCAGGCCTTCGTCGAGGCCCATGAATGTCCAGGTGTTCCGGGCAGAACGGAGCCCGCCCCCCGCGACGGGGAGCTCGCCGCGCTGCACGGCGAGGCGGACAGGGCGCCGGACGTCGAGGAGGAGTGGCTGGCGCTCCCCGGATGCGACGGGGACCGCATCCGCGTGCGGATCCTGCGGCCGGCCGACAGCGACGACCTCCTGCCGGTCGTGCTCTACCTGCACGGCCTGGGCTGGACCCACACGACCGCCACCACGCACCAACGACTGCTGGAGGACCTCGTCCTCGGTTCGGACGCGGCGGTCGTCGTACCCGAGTACGACCGCCCGCCGACCGCGCGCTATCCGGTGGCCGTCGAGCAGAGCTACACCGTGGCCCGCTGGATCGCGGAGAACGGTGCCGAGTGGCGTCTCGACGGCTGCCGCATCGCCGTGGTCGGCGTGTCGGCGGGCGCCAACCTCGCCGCGGCCCTGACGCTGGTCGCCAAGGAGCGCGGGGGCGTGGACTTCGTCCACCAGGTGCTGGTCTGCCCGGTCACGGACGCCGCCGGGCAGACGGCGTCCTACCGGCGCTTCGCCGAGGGGTACTTCCTCGGCAGCGCCGCCATGCGGAGCTTCTGGCAGAGTTACGTCCCCGACGCGGCGCGGCGCAGGGAGATCACCGCGTCGCCGCTGCTGGCTACCACGGACGACCTCCGCGGACTTCCGCCGGCTCTGGTCCTGACGGCGGAGGCCGATGTGGTCCGCGACGAGGGCGAGGCGTACGCGGCGAAGCTGAGGGCGGCGGGGGTCTCCGTCGTCTCCGTGCGCTACCACGGCACCATCCACGGGTTCATCCTGTTCGACATGCTCCGGGAGAGCGACGCCGGCCGGGCCGCGCGGATGCAGACGGTGGACATCCTCCACGTCGCCCTGCACCGGGGTTGGTGAGGAGCCGTACGGAGAAGGAGCCGTACGGGGACGCCGTGCCGTCCGGGCCCGTGTGCGCCCTGGGGCAAGGCCTGTGCACGTGGTGCCGCCCCCGGGCGCGTGAAGGGGACATAACGTCCCGGTGTGCCGCCTCGCGGCGGCGCGCCGAACGTACGTCGTCCTCACGAAACGGGATCAGTCATGCACGAGTTCCCTCCTGCCACCCCTGTCCTGGAGCCGGCCGCGGCGGCCTTCGCCAAGGCCACCGCCGAGCCGCCGTTCCTCTTCCAGCTCCCCGTGGCGGACGGCCGCAAGGCGGTCGACGAGGTCCAGGCCGGTCCGGTGGACAAGCCCGACGTCGACGAGGAGTGGATCACCGTCGACGTCCCCTCCGGCGGCTCCGTCAAGGCGCGCGTCGTGCGTCCCTCCGGCGCCCGGGGAGAACTGCCGGTCATCATCTACATCCACGGCGCGGGCTGGGTGTTCGGCAACGCCCACACCCACGACCGGCTGGTGCGGGAGCTGGCCGTCGGGGCCGGCGCCGCCGTCGTCTTCCCGGAGTACGACCTGTCGCCGGAGCACCGCTACCCGGTGGCCATCGAGCAGAACTGGGCCGTCGCCCGCTGGATCGTGACCGACGGAGCGGCCAAGGGCCTGGACGCCACCCGCATCGCGGTCGCCGGCGACTCGGTCGGCGGCAACATGAGCGCCGCCCTCACCCTGATGGCGAAGGAGCGGGGGGGCGTTCCCCTGCTCCAGCAGGTCCTCTTCTACCCCGTGACGGACGCGTCCTTCGACACCGCTTCCTACCACCAGTTCGCCGAGGGCTACTTCCTCCGCCGCGACGGCATGCAGTGGTTCTGGGACCAGTACACCACCGTCGAGGAACAGCGCGCCGAGATCACCGCCTCGCCGCTGCGCGCGAGCCAGGAACAGCTGACCGGGCTGCCGCCCGCCCTGGTCATCACCGCCGAGGCCGACGTCCTGCGCGACGAGGGCGAGGCGTACGCGAACAAGCTGCGCGCCGCCGGCGTGCCGGTGACCGCCGTGCGCTACCAGGGCATCATCCACGACTTCGTCATGCTCGACGCGCTGCGGGAGACCCACGCCGCCGAGTCCGCCATCGCGCTCGCCGTGGAGACGCTCCGGAGCGCCCTCGCCGAGGACTGAACCGGCACGGGCGGCGACGCCCGAGGACAGGCGCCCGCCCTCGCGGGCGCGCCGGGGTACGCGGGCCCGACGGGTGCGCGCGTACCCCGCTCTTCCCGTTCCCCCTCCGAGCAGGCAGGCAGCACATGGACACCCCTGACGGCCCGGCGCCCTTCTCCGGCGGCCGGCGCCACGAACCCGATCTGCGGAGCATGACCCGCATCAACCTCCGTCCGATCGCCTCCCCGATGCCCCTCGGCTTCTACGCCGTGGCCATCGCCTCGATCGTGGTCGGCTGTTTCCAGCTCGGCGTCTTCGAGGAGGACGCGCACAGGGCCGTGGCCTTCACCATCCTGCCCGCCTTCGTCCTCCAGCTCCTCGTGGGCGTACTGGCGTTCGGCGCCCGGGACGTTCTCGCGGCCACGCTGATGGCCTGCTTCTCGGGGACCTGGCTGGCCACCTCGCTCGTCCTGGCCTTCGACCCGCCGGGGGGCGCGGCGGTGCTGGGCGTGCTGAACCTCGCCTTCACCGTGTTCGCCGGCCTCATGGCGAGTGTGGCCAGGGCCAAGAGGGCCCTGTGGCTCGTGCTGTGCGTGGCCGTCCCCCGGTTCGCCGTGGCCGCCGCCTTCAACCTCTCCGGCGCCGCGTGGCTGGGCAGCCTCTCCGGCGCCCTCGGCCTGGTGCTGGCCCTCGCGGCGTTGTACGCGGCCTTCGCCCTGATGCTGGAGGACATGCGCGGCGAGCAGGTCCTGCCGATCGGCCGCAGCGGCCCCGCGCATCACGCCGTCGAGGGCGACCTCTCCGTCCAGCTGCGCAACCTCGAACGCGCGGCCGGTGTCCGCCGCACGCTCTGAGCCCCCGGTCGCCGTGCCGCCCGCACCGGTGGCGCCGGCGTCCCGTTCCAGGACCACGTCTCAAGGAGTGTCCGTGAAGCCCATCGAGCAACTCGTCACGGCGAAGGTGTCGTCGCCGGACCACGGCGCGGGCCGGTTGGTGGTGGGGATCCGCCACGATCCCGGCGACCCGCTGGCGGTGCGACTCGATTTCGCCCCCGTCGGTGGTCCGGACAAGGGCCGGGCGACGACCTGGGTCTTCGCCAGGAGCCTGCTGGAGGAGGGGATCGTCGCGGCCGTGGGCGACGGTGACGTCCGGGTCGGACCGGGCGGCGACGGCGAGACGGACATCGAACTGGAATCCATGTACGGCTACTGCGTCGTGCGGTTCCGCACCGACGCGCTGCGCTCCTTCCTCTCCCGCACCGAGGCCTGGTCCCCCCAGGTCTCCGCGCGGATCCGAACCGAGCTCGACCGGACGCTCGACGCCCTCCTCGGGCGCGCGTAGGAGGCGCCGCCCTCCTCCCGTGCCCCCCTTCGCGGAGCGCGTCCGCTCCCGCCCCGCCCCTCCCGAGAACGAGAGGTTCCGTCATGACGACGATGCCGGTCAGCGGTGTCACCCCCTTCCCCGACCTCGACGACGGCGACGCCGCGGACCTCGTCGTCCGCAACGCCAAGGTCCACACGGGCGATCCGGCGCGGCCGGTCGCGACGGCCCTCGCGGTACGCGACGGCAGGATCACCGCTCTCGGCGACGAGGCCGCAGTCGCCCGGCACGTGGGCGCGCGGACGCGTGTGGTCGACGCGCTGGGCCGCCGGATCGTGCCCGGCCTGAACGACTCGCACGTGCACGTGATCAGGGGCGGCCTCAACTACGTGCTCGAACTGCGATGGGACGGCGTGCCCTCGCTGCGGCAGGCACTGGCCATGCTGCGCGAGCAGGCCGGCCGCACCCCGAAGGGCCAGTGGATCCGGGTGGTCGGCGGCTGGACGGCCGAGCAGTTCGCCGAGCGGCGGATGCCGACCGTGGCGGAACTGAACGCCGCGGCTCCGGACACCCCCGTCTTCGTCCTGCACCTGTACCAGTCCGCCCTGATGAACCGTGCCGCGGTGCGCGCCGCAGGCTACACCCGCGACACTCCCGACCCCCGGGGCGGGCAGATCGTGCGGGGCCGGGACGGGGAACCGACAGGCGTCCTGCTCGCCGCGCCCGGCGCCCTGGTCCTCTACTCGACGCTGGCGGCGGCACCCACGCTGGGCGAGGAGGACAAGAAGACGTCCACCCGGCACTTCCTGCGGGAACTCAACCGGTTCGGCCTCACGTCCGCGGTCGACGCCGCCGGCGGCTTCCAGAACTTCCCGGACGACTACCGGACCGTGACCGAGCTGGCTCGGAACGGGGAGCTCACCCTGCGGATCGCCTACCACCTCTTCCCGCAGACCGCCGGACAGGAGCTGGACGACCTCAGGCGGTGGATCGAGACGGTGCGTCCGGACGAGGGCGACGAATGGCTCCGGCTGAACGGCGCCGGCGAGAACCTGACCTGGGCGGCGGCCGACTTCGAGAACTTCTCGGAGCCCAGGCCGGAGCTGGCCGCCGGTTACGAGGCGGAGTTCGAGAAGGCCGTCCGGCTGCTCATGGAGAACGGCTGGGGCTTCCGGCTGCACGCCACGTACGACGAGACCATCCGCCGGGACCTGGCGGTCTTCGAGAAGCTGGCGGCGGACGGCCTCTTCCCGTCGGGCAACCGGTGGCTCTTCGACCACGCGGAGACGGTGTCCGCGCCGAGTCTGGAGCGGATCGCGGCCCTGGGCGGCTCGGTCGGCGTGCAGAACCGCATGTCCTTCCAGGGCAAGGCCTTCGTCGACCGGTACGGCGCCGAGGCGGCCGAACGCACGCCACCGGTCACGGAGATGCTGGAGCGCGGCCTGCAGGTGGCGGCGGGCACGGACGCCACCCGGGTCTCGTCGTACAACCCGTGGGTGGCCCTGCACTGGCTGGTCACCGGGCGCACCGTGGGCGACGTGTGCCTGTATCCGCCGGACCGGCTGGTGTCGCGGGAGAAGGCCCTGGAGCTGTACACGCGGGGCGGCGCCCGGATGACCGGCGAGGGCGAGGTGAAGGGGCTGCTGAGGACCGGCTGTCTGGCGGACTTCGCGGTCCTCTCCCACGACTACTTCGCCGTGCACGAGGACGACATCCCGCACATCGAGTCGGTCCTGACCGTCGTCGGCGGCCGGCTGGTCTACGCGGCGGCGGAGTACGAGGGCCTGGACGAGGCGGCCCCGCCCATCAGTCCCTCCTGGAGCCCGGTGGCCCACTTCGGCGGCTACCAGGCGACCCTGCCGCCGGGGGTGACGGGGGCGCGGCAGGCCGACCGGCTCGCCGAGGCGGTGGCCGCCTCGGAGCAGCACCGGCAGTGGCGGGTCGCCCGTGGCTTCGCCCCCGAGAGCGCCCCGCGGGTCTTCGATCCCTGCTACGTCCTCTGAGCGGGCGAGGCCATGCAGTGTGGGAACAGTCCCGGCCACCCTGAGCAAAGTGCCCAAAGCCCCGACGCCCGTAGCGTCGGAGTGTGAAGGGGCCCGCCCGGACGGCGAGCCGACCACACGTCACGCCCTCCGGGCCGCTGCCCCTCTGCCACACCTTCCTCCTGCCTTCTCGGCTCTCCTCCCATGGAAAAGGATCTGTCATGAACGAGCTCGACTCGGTCCAGGCCGCCCCCAGCCCCGACCTGCTGACGCCCGACAACGCGATGATGCTCTTCGTGGACCACCAGCCGCAGATGTTCTTCGGCGCGGCCAGCTCGGACCGGGCCGGGGTCATCAACGCCACCGTCGGCCTCGCCAAGGCGGCCACCGTCTTCGACGTCCCGGTCGTGCTGTCCACCGTCGCCGCGGAGTCGTTCTCCGGCCCGCTGCTGCCGCAGCTGCGCGAGGTCTTCCCGAAGCACGAGATCGTGGACCGCACCACGATGAACGCCTGGGAGGACCCGGCCCTCGTCGAGGCGGTCAAGGCGACCGGCCGCACCAAGATCATCCTCTCCGGCCTGTGGACCGAGGTGTGCCTCGTCCTGCCGGCCCTGTCCGCCCTCAGCCAGGGGTACGAGGTGTACGTCGTCGCCGACGCCTCCGCCGGCGTCACGCCCGAGGCCCACGAGCACGCGATGCAGCGCATGACGGCGGCCGGCGCCGTGCCGGTCACCTGGCTCCAGGTGCTGCTGGAGCTCCAGCGCGACTGGGCCCGCGGCGAGACCTACCACCAGACCCTCGACGTGGTGAAGCAGCACGGCGGCGCCTACGGCATGGGCGTCGTCTACGCCCAGTCCATGATCGACCCGAACGCCGCCGGCTGATCACCCACCTGACGGACACGATCCCAGGAGCACGACGATGGACATCGGTCTGCTGGTCCTACGGCTTCTCGCCGGGCTTCTCGTCGCGGGGCACGGAGTGCAGAAGGTGAGCTTCCGGCTCGGCGGCAAGGGGCTGGCCGGCGGAGCGGCGGAGTTCCGGGGTGACGGCTTCCGCGGCGGGGTCCTGACGGCCCTCGCCGCGGGGGGCACCCAGATCGGCGCGGGACTGCTGCTCGCCGCCGGCGCGTTCGGCCCCCTGGCGGCGGCCGGTGTCATCGGCGTGATGACCGTGGCGCTGACCGTCAAACTGCCGCACGGACTGTGGGTGCAGAACGACGGCTACGAGTACCCCCTGGTCCTGATGGTCCTCCCCGCGGCCCTCACGCTCACCGGTCCGGGTCGCTGGTCCGTGGACGCGGTCCTGGGCCTGACGCCCTGGCCCGCCTGGTGGACCCCCGTCGCCGTGGCCGGCGGGGTGGGCAGCGGCCTGGTGGTCCGTACTCTCCTGCACCGCCCCGCGCCCACCGGCTCCGGCGCGGGGCCCCGCACTCGCCCCTCAGACATCCGGAGTGGAACATGACGGCTCCCCCGTCCCTCGACACCCCACCGCCGCACCAGAGCCGGAAGGGAGAGGAGGTGCAGGCGTTCGGCACCGTGAAGCACCTGGGCATCGGTCTCTCCCACGACGGCCGGATGTACGCCTGCCAGCGCCTCAACCTCCTGCTGGCCGACACCCAGATGCTGTACGCGCTGTACAAGAAGCACCACTGGCTCATGCGGGGGCCCACCTTCCACCAGCTGCACCTGCTGCTGGACCGGCACGCGGAGCAGCAGCTGGCGATCGTGGACCTCCTCGCCGAACGCGTCCAGAGCCTCGGCGGCGTCGCGGTGGGAGACCCCCGGCACGCCGCCGAGATGACACGCGTCCCGCGTCCGCCCGACGGCGTGGAGGAGGTGCCCGCCATGCTGTCCCGCCTCCTGGAAGCGCACGAGACGATCCTCGTCGACGCCCGCGACGCCGCGCGCCGGGTGGCGGAACTGGACGACGTCGGCAGCGAGGACCTCATCGTCTCCGAGGTCGTCCGGACCGGTGAGACCCACGTCTGGTTCCTCGGCGAGCACCTGGTCGACACCCCGCTCACCCGCGCCTGAGAGGCGCGTTCCGCCCCTGCCGAACCCCGTACAGAAAGCGCATGCACATGTCCAACGCACAGGCCGTGTCCCAGAGAGACGTCTCGCGGCGCACCGCGATCACCGCCGGCGCCGCCACGGTCGCGGCCCTCGGCCTCGGGACGGTCGCCGCGGGCCCCGCCGTCGCCGCCCAGGACCGCGCCGGCTCCGTGAAACCCAGGCCCACGATCGTCCTGGTCCACGGCGCCTTCGCCGACGCGTCCAGCTGGTCGCCCGTCATCAAGCGCCTGCAGGACCGCGGTTACCGGGTGGTCGCCCCGGCCAACCCGCTGCGCGGGCTGCACCACGACGCGGCCCAGATCACGGCCGTTCTGGAGAGCATCGAGGGGCCCGTGGTACTGGCCGGCCACTCCTACGGCGGAGCCGTGATCACCCAGGCGGCCGCGCACGCCCCCGGTGTCCAGGCCCTCGTCTACATCGCGGCGTTCATGCCGGACGCCGGCGAGGTGCTCGGAGAGCTGTCCTCCCGGTTCCCCGGCTCGCAGCTGTCCTCGGCGCTCACCCAGGTGCCCGCACCCGCGCCGGACGGCTCGCCCGGCCTCGACCTGTACATCAGGACCGACAGGTTCCACCAGGTCTTCGCCCAGGACGTGGAGCACGACGACGCGCGCACCCTGGCCGCCGTCCAGCGCCCGCTGAGCGCCACCGCCTTCGGCGACCAGGCGACCGCGGCGGCCTGGCGCACCCTGCCGTCCTGGACGCTGATCGCCACCCAGGACCGCGGCATCCCGCCGGAGCTCCAGCGCTTCCAGGCGCGGCGGGCGGGTTCGCACACGATCGAGGTCCCCAGCTCGCACCTGCCCCTCGTCAGCTTCCCCAACGCAGTGACCTCGCTGATCCGCTCGGCCGCCGGTGCCGTCCGGCGCTGATGGCGTCCCACTCCCGAAGGACGGTTCCGTGTCTCTCCCCTCCGACAACTCCTACGCCCGTGACCTGGCCCAGGTGGAACGCGCCAACGCCGACGGCCGCATCCCCGTCGTCTTCGTCCACGGCCTCTGGCTCCTGCCGACCAGCTGGGAGCGCTGGGCGAACGTGTTCGACGACGCCGGGTTCGTCCCGGTGATGCCGGGCTGGCCCGACGATCCCGAGACGGTCGAGGAAGCCAACGCCCACCCCGAGGTCTTCGCCGGCAAGAGCGTCGGCCAGGTCGCCGACCACTTCTGCGACCTCGTGGGGAAGCTCGACCGCACCCCGGTGGTGGTCGGGCACTCCTTCGGTGGCCTGATCACGCAGATCATCGCGGGGCGCGGGCTGTCCCGGGCCTCGGTCGCCATCGATCCCGCCCCGTTCCGGGGCGTGCTGCCCCTGCCGCTGTCCTCGCTGCGCGCGGCGAGCGCGGTCCTCGGCAACCCGGCCAACTACCACCGGGCCGTGCCCCTGACCTACGAGCAGTTCCGGTACTCGTTCGCCAACGCCGTCAGCGAGTCCGAGGCACGGGAGCTGTACGACACCTTCGCCGTCCCGGCTCCCGGCGAACCGCTGTTCCAGGCCGCGGTCGCGAACGTCAACCCGTGGACGGAGGTCAAGGTCGACACGCTCGCCGCCGACCGGGGTCCGCTCCTGATCATCTCGGGCGAGAAGGACCACACCGTGCCGTGGGCCATCTCCCACGCCTCGTACAAGAAGCAGGCGCGGAACAGGTCCGCGGTCACGGAGATCCTGGAGATCCCGGGCCGGGGCCACGCCCTCACCATCGACAGCGGATGGCGCGAGGTCGCCGACACCGCCCTCGCCTTCATCGGCCGTCACGTCGACCCGACGACGCGGGACGCGGCATGACCGCCTCCTGACTCCTGCTCCCGTACGAACGGCCGGTCCGGGCCCCTGTGCCCCGGACCGGCCGTTCGGCGTCTCCCCCCTCCGCCGTCGGCGCGTCCCGCCCGAAGGGCGGGCGGAGGAGGACGAAGGGGTACCTCCGTGTCCTGTGCCTGCAGAGCTTTGGCCTGTGCGTGCGCGACCGCCGATCCGGCTCCGTCCGCGTCCTAGCGTCGATCCGTGGTGGGGGCCCGTGCCCTCACCGCCGGACACGGTCACGGTTCTCGAGGAGCGACAAGATGACGTCCGACGGCACGGCGGGAGCACCACCCCGGCCCTGTACGTCGTTGGCGGGGCGGGAAGCGCCCTGGGCGACCCTGCGGAACGCCCTGCTCGCCGCTCCGGCCGGCGGGCGGGCCCTGTGGCTGCGCGGGGAGGCCGGCATCGGCAGGACTGCGCTGCTGGACCAGGCGGCCTCCTTCGCCGCGGAGCGGGGGATGCGCGTCCTGCGGGCCGCCGGGATCCCACCGGAGTCGGGCGTGGCCCTCGGCGTCCTGCGCCGACTGGTCCGGCCCTTGCTGGACCGGCACGACGTGCTGACCGCCTCGCAGCGCCTCTGCCTGGAACGTGCGCTGGACGCCGCGGTGGACACGCCGCCCACGGGTCTTGCCGTGGCCGCCGCGACCCTGGCGCTGCTGAGCGGAATCGCCGACGAACGGCCCGTGCTCCTGGCCGTCGACGACCTCCAGTGGGTCGACGCGCCCAGCGCGGGCGTTCTGGCCTTCGTCCAGCGCAGGCTCACCTCCACGCCCGTCGTCCTGGTCTGCGCCGTGCGCGCGGACGGCACGCCGGCCCCGGACAGCACCGGTGCCGAGGTCCTGAACCTCGCGCCGCTGACGTACGCCGAGTCGGCGGCGGTCCTGCGCCGTCGCCGCCCCGACCTCACGGCGAAGGCCCGGTCCCGCCTGATACGGGAAGCGGCCGGCAACCCCCTGGCCCTGGTGGGAGCGCCCGCCCGGCCGGAGCACCTCCGGCCCGCGGCGTACGCTCCGGATCCCGCCGTCCCGTCACCGGGCGGCCGGCCGGAGCACGACTTCGCCCGGCGGTTGGACGCCCTGCCTCCGGGGACCCGGTTCCTGCTCCTGCTCCACGCGCTCGCGGGACACGAGGAGCGCAGCGTCCGCCTGGCACTCGAGGCGGCCGGTGCCGCCGGAGTGCCGGCGTCGGAGAACACGCTGGTGACGGCCGAGAGGTCCGGTCTCGTCCGGCTGCACCACGCCAGGCTGACCTTCCTGCACCCTCTCGTCCGCACCTGCCTGATCCACACGGCCTCCGCCGCGGAGCTGCGTCGCGCCCACTCCGCCCTGGCCGCCGTACTGCCCCGTGACGACGAGCGGCGTGCCGCCCACCTGGCCGCGGCCGTCACGGGCACCGACGACACCGTGGCGGACCACCTCGAACGGGTGGCCCGCCACACGGTGCGGCGCGGTGGCCATCCCGAAGCCGCGACGCTCCTGGAGCGCGCCGCGCAGCTGAGCACCCGGGCGGGAACGCGCGGGGCCAGGCTCACGGCCGCCGCCAACGCCGCGGCCATCGGCGGTCAGCCGGCCGTCGCCGCCCGCCTGCTGGAGGACGCCGAGGCCGTCGGCGTACCCGGCGGGGCCCGTCCCCTGTGGGAACTGACCGATGCCTACGTGCGGTTCGAGAGCGACGGCGACCTCGGTCCGGCCGTCACCCGCCTCCCGGCGTTGCTCGCCGGTCTGCGCCACCGGTCGACGACGGCCGACGACACCCTGCGGGACACCCTCCGCTTCCTGCTCCACCTCACGGCGGCCTTCTCCGACGAGCCGGCGCTCCGGGACGCCCTGCGGACGGAACTGTCCCGTTCCGGGGCCGTCGCGCGGCTCTGCTTCGACCTCTGGAACGAGCCCGCTCGTCCGGGCCCCGGTGGAACCCGGCGCCTGCGGCGGCTGGTCGCGGCGCTGACGCCGGAGGAGGAGGTCAAGGAGGCCTGGCAGTTGCTGTGGATCGCGGCCGCCCTCGACAGCGTGGGCGAGCACGCCCAGCTCTGGCACCGCGTCGTCCAGCAGGCGCCCTACCTGACCCGGGCCCACGTGAACCTGGCCACGTGCGGGGACGATTACCTGCGGGGCCGGTGGGACCGCTGTCTGTCCGTCTCCCGCCAGGGCGCGCACACGGCCCGGGACCACGGGTGCGGGTTCCACGAACGGCTGTTCCGCCTCGCCGAGGCCGCGGTCCACTCCGCTCGCGGCCGGCGGACGGAGATGGAAGCGATCCTGGAGCGGATCGAGCCCTGGGCGAGGAAGCGCGGCCAGTCCTACGTCCTGCGCCGGGCCGTCGGCATACGCGCCGTCTGCGCGCTGGCCTCGGGAGAGGACGAGACCGCGTACGCGCTGACGGCTTCCCTCACCCCGCCGGGTACGTTTCCCGTGCAGGAGCCCCACTTCCAGCACGTGTTCCTCAACCTGGTCGAAGCGGCGGTGCGGACGGGGCGGCGCGCCGAGGCGATGCGCCACATCGCCGCCGCCCACGAGATCCGGATGGGGGACATCGCGCCCCATCACGGCTTCGTGCTGGCGGCCGCCGAGGCGATGGCCGCCGAGGGCGAGGACGTCCACACGCTCAGCGAGGCCGCCTACGCGATGCCGGGGGCGGACGCGTGGCCCTTCGAACTGGCACGCCTGCACCTGCGCCACGGCACGTGGCTGCGGCTCGCCCATCGCCCCGAGGAGTCCCGTTCCCACCTGCTGACCGCGCACGCGCATTTCACCGGGCTCAAGGCGGAACCCTGGGCGCGCAGGGCCGCGGCGGAGCTCCGGGCCAGCGGCACGGTCCTCACCCAGGCCGGGCCGACGGAGGCGGGGCAGCTGACTCCTCAGGAGCTGCGCATCGCACGGCTCGTGGCCGCGGGCCTGAGCAACGGGCAGATCGCCGAGCGCCTGAAGGTCTCGCCGCGCACGGTCGGCACCCATCTGTACAAGATCTTCCCGAAGGTCAACGTGGCCTCCCGGGCGGCCCTGGCGCACGCGGTGCGCGAGGCGTTCGACCAGTGAGCGGGGTGGGAGCGCCGGAATTCCGGGGCGCGGTGGGCCCGGAGTCAGCCGGTGGAGGGGGCGCCCGTCCCCTGCCTCCGCTGCCGCCTCCACTCGCGCGGGGACACCTCGTAGGCGGACCGGAACCTGCGGGTGAAGTGGCTCGGGCTGGAAAAGCCGCAGCGTGCCGCGACGGCTCCGATGGTGAGGCCCGCGTGATCGGGGGAGGCCAGCATCTTCCGGGCGGTGTCGAGCCGCTCGGAGATGATCCACTGTTCCAGACTCATGTCGGCGTCGCGCAGCACCTGGTAGAGGTGACGGACCGACACCCCGTGCGCGGCGGCGATGCTCTCCGCGGAGAGGCCGGGATCGGTGTGGTGCCGACGGACGTGTGCCATCACGCGGGTGAGCAGGGTCTCGTCCATCACCGACCGCACGACCGGCATGCTCGGGTCGTGCGCCGCGGATATCAGAAGGGCGCGGACCAGGTCGGTGGTGGCGCTCGCGAGGGCCATCGCGCCGGGGTCCTGGGCCAGCAGGCCCGGATCGCGCCACATGTCCCGCAGGTGGCGCAGGACGAGGCTGTGGAGCGGGCTCGCCCGCAGTTGCAGGGAGGCCCTCACCACGGTCTCCACGGGCAGACCGATCCGGTCGACGTCGAAGACCATGGCCTGGGAGCCGCCGTCGCCCGACCACCCGTAGACGCGGGGCGAGAGCTCGTGGAAGACGCAGACGTCCTCCGGTCCGAAGGTCATCTGCTGCCCGGCGACCTCCCCGCGCCCCGTTCCCCGGTGCTGGAGCGACACCGAGACGACCGGGTTGCTGCGCTGTCTTCGGATGTGCGCGGGGGTGCGATGGGCCTGGAAGCCGCTGTTGTACGTGGAGAACATCGGCAGGTCGCCCACGGTCCACAGCTCCATGCGGGCGTGGACGCCCTGGGGAGGCTCCTCGTGGACGATGTGGTTGGGCACCGACTCGTTCGTCATTCCGTGGCGGAAGGCCTCCAGCCGTTCGGCGGGCGGCAGGGTGACAGTGTCCAGCAGCAGCAACGTTCCTCCACTTGTGTTCCAGAGCTCCGGGGCGATTGTCTCCGCGCGCGTGGGAGCGCTCAAGGTTCCCGTGTGAAGACCCGGTCGACGCGGAGGGAAATCCCGGTTCGCCCCCGCGCACCGCGCTCAGTGGCCGGTGGACGGGTGGACGGGCTCCTGGTGGGCCGCCCGCCAGTCCGAAGGGGTGAGGCCGTAGGCCTCCTTGAACGCGCGGCTGAAGTGCGCCGCGCTGGCGAAGCCCCAGGTGCCCGCCACGTCGGCCACGCGCAGCCCCGGCTCGGCGACCAGCGTGCGACGGGCCTCGGCGAGGCGCCGGCTTCGGACCCACTCGCCGAAGGCGACGTCGTTGCGGCCGAGCACGTTGTAGAGCTGGCGACGGGAGATGTGGTGGGCGCGGGCCACCCGTTCGGGGGTCAGGTCGGGAGACGCGACGTGGCGTCGCATGTAGTCCATGAGGCGCAAGAAGAGCGCCCGCTCCAGGGGAGCCCTGGACGCGGCGTGCTGATGCACCGCCTCCGCCAGGGTCGCGCGCAGCATCTCCAGTCCCGCGGACTCCAGAGCGTGTCCCCCCGGCCGCTGCGCGAGGCCCGGGCTGTCCGCGAGCCGGGCGAAGAAGGCGGAGGCGAGCCCGGCGACGGTTCCGGTGCCGCCGAGAGGGCGCGCCAGCGTCTGCTCGACCAACCGGTAGGGCAGGGCGATCTCGGAGAGCGGGACACGCAGGAACCTCATGTCCACGCCCTGGTCGAAGACCAGGGTGTAGGGCTTGGTCGTGTCGTACACGCCCATCTGCCCCGGTCGCAGGACGGCGTACCTGCCGTCCTGCACCACCATGCTCTCGCCCGTCACCTGGAGGCTGACGAAGAGGTGGGGTTCCCAGTCGGCGCGGGCCAGTCGCGGCGTGCGGCGGACCGTGGCCGGATTCGCGACGACCCGGCTGAGCTGCAGGCACGCGAACTGGTGGATGGCGACGTGCGCGTGCACGTCCTCCGGAGCATCCGGCAGTTCGAGTTCCACCGGCACGAGTTGGTCGCGGACGGTTTGGCGCAAGGCATCCGCGCGGTCGCTCAGGTCGTAGCCGTCCGTACCCCATTCCGTGATCATCCTCGTCCTCCCGTCGGCGTCGAGCAGGAACGATAGCCACGTGGGACGACGGTCCGAGTCCCTCCGTACCGAGGTCTTCCTCGGCGTGCACCGTGGGACAAGAACCGTGCAGGCACAGGCCGACGGAGGGGCCGTGGTCCATCGGATTCTTGACGGAACCCGCGCGGGAAAGAGAATTCTCGGCCACCTCCGCGGGCCGACCGGGTCCTGTGCGGCGGAGGTCAGGCGCCTTCCTCGGCGCTCAGCGAGGCCGCGACGCCCAGCGAGGCCCGCTCTTCCGGGGTGCTGTGCTCGAGGAAGGTCCTCCCGTCCACCGCCCGGGCCTCGGCGAGCTGGCTCCGTCCCAGCTCCGGGCAGCCGTCCGCGGTGACGGTCCGCCCGATCCGGATGAGGTAGCGGCACAGCACCGAGCGCGCCTCCTCGGCGTCCGCGGCCCCGCGGGCGACGGCTTCCTGGAGCGCCGCCTCCAGGCCGGCCCTCTCGTTGACGCAGCGCAGCCGGTTGAACTCCCCCAGGTCTCCCGACTGTTCGCGGGACGCGCTGCCGCCGCGGCGGGGCACCCGGTAGGACGTGGTGGCGCCGTCGATCCGGTCGATCTTCGCCCCACTGCCCAGATAGCGGAACAGGGTGGCCACGTCCTCGCAGAACGGCGTCCGGGGGAACGGATGGGCCACGGCCAGGGCGGTGCGGAGGTTCATGGCCGAGGGGATGGCCAGGCAGTCGCGCTCCACGGCCTGGGCCTTCCAGTGCTCCCTGCCGCGCAGCGGGGGCAGGTTCTGCTGCCTGCTGATCCCCTGGAGGGTCGGCAGGAGTTCGTGCTCCTGCCATGCCTGCCCGTCCTCGTCGATGAACGCGATGTCGAGGTAGCCGAAGTCGAGCTCGGGATCGGCCTCGAAGGCCGCGCGAACCCGGGCCACCCGCTCGGGATGTGCGAGGTCGTCGGCGTCCAGGTAGGCGAGGAGGGGCACCCCGTCCGCGTGCGCGGCGGCGATGGCGAGGTTCCGGGCCTCACCGGCTCCTCGGTTGGCCGGGGCCCGCAGAACGGTGATCCGGCCGGGGGCGGTGGACGCCAGGTCGGCGAGCATCGCGGCGGTTCCGGGTGCGGGAGAGGCGTCGTCGGTGAGGTAGAGGTGCCAGCCGGGATCGGTCTGGGCCCGCAGGCTGTCGATCGTGTTCCGCAGTGCCGCGCGCCGGCGGGGGGAGCCGTCGTCGTAGTAGGGCATCACGAAGCCGACGGAGGCGGCGTGCGCCGGTTCGGGGCCGGACGCGGACGAGGATCCGGTGAGCGGGTTCACGAGACGGTCTCCTGGGGGACGGGCGTGGCCGTCGGGACGGCGTGCAGGGTGAGGGACAGGCCGGCACCGCCCGGCAGGACGAGGACGTCCACGGCGTCCAGGTCGGGGACGAGCGCGTCGGCGTCCGCGAGCTGTTCCGGCAGATGCGTGGTGGTGAGCCCGATCGCGGTCATGCCGGCGGCCTTGGCGGCCCGAAGCCCGGCGGGGGCGTCCTCGAAGACGACGCACCGCCGGGGGTCCACCTCCAGCAGCGCGGCCGCGCGCAGGTACGGGTCCGGGGCCGGCTTTCCGCGCCGGACGTCGTCGGCCGTCACCAGCACCGGGGCGGACGCGCCGACCCGGGCGAGCCGGGCGAGGGCGACACGGCGCGCGGCCGACGTCACCACGGCCCACCGGTGCCGGGGAAGGGCCCCGATGAGGCGCCGCGTTCCCGGAAGGAGCGTGCATGCCGGGTCGTCGGCCTCGATTTCGTCGTAGCGGCGGACGGCGGCCGGCAGCCGCTCGGACGGAAGCACCTCTGCGGCGATGCTGCCGGCGGTACGACCGAAGACGCGGTTCGTGTCGACGGTGCCCCGTCGTAGTCCTTGCTCGCGTTCCCACCGTTCCCAGCAACGCATGATCGCCGCCGTGGAATCGATGAGGGTGCCGTCGTTGTCGAACAGGACGGCCTGGACTTCGAGATGCACGGGGGATCCCTTCTCCGGGCGGCACGCTCCGCATGTGCCCGCATGCTCTCCGACTCCGGACCCCCCTCGCGCCGGAGAGCGCCTCCCCGCCCCTCCCGGCCCGGCAGAAAGAACCGAACGGGCAGGCGGGGCGGGGTCACCGCAGGACGTCGGCCATCGGCACGTCCACGGACAGCAGCTCGGTCAGGTCCTCCAGTCCCGGCGAGGCGAGCGAGCTGATGCGGCGCGCGTGCAGCGTGATCATCGCCTCCACCAGCTGGCGTGCGGTACGGGCGTTGCCGAAGGTCCGGCCACGCGGCAGGGCTTCCAGGTGGGCGCGCACGCCGTCCCGGGCCGACGGATGCAGCCGGTAGCCGGATGCCTGGGCGTGCCGGTCGACGATGGTGACCAGTTCGTCCGTCGTGTAGTCCTCGAACGGGATGTGGCGGTTGAAGCGCGAAGCCAGACCGGGGTTGGACTCCAGGAAACGGCGCATCTCGTCGGTGTAACCGGCGACGATCACGACCACTTCGTCGCGGTGGTCCTCCATCAGCTTCAGCAAGGTGTCCACCGCTTCCTGCCCGAAGTCGTTCTGGGCGCCGGCGGGCGTGAGGGTGTAGGCCTCGTCGATGAACAGCACGCCGCCCAGGGCCTTGATGAAGTGCTCCTTGGTGAGCTGGGCGGTGTGGCCGACGTAGCGCCCCACCAGGTCGGCACGGCCCACTTCGACGAGCTGGCCGCGGGACAGGACGCCGAACGACCGGAGCAGGTCCGCGTACAGCCGCGCCACCGTGGTCTTGCCGGTGCCGGGAGGGCCGGCGAACACGAGGTGGTGGCTGAGCCTGGGTGTGGGCAGGCCGGCTTCCTCGCGGACCCGTGTGGCGGCCAGCAGATCCACCAGACCGCGCACCTCGGCCTTGACGGCGCCCAGGCCGATCATCGCGTTGAGCCGCGCCAGCACGTCGGAGTCGGCGGGGGTGCTCTCCCTGCCTTCCCTCACCCGGGTGGCCGCCTCCTCTCCGACGTCCTCGGCGACCAGCAGCATGAGGTCCTCCTCGGACACCTGGTCCTGGGTGGCCAGGCGGAATGCCTGCCGGTCCACCATCTCCTCGAAGACCTTCCGTGCCGTTCGCCCGTTGCCGAAGCCGGCGTCCCGCGGCATGGCGGTGAACAGGAGCGCGAGGGCCTCCCTGGCGAGGGGGTCGAGCGCGTAGCGGTGGGTGGCGCACATGTTCTCGACGATGGTGACGAGCTCTTCGACCGTGTAGTTGACGAACTCGATGGTGCGGGTGAAGCGGGACGCCAGGCCGGGGTTGGCGGCCAGGAAGGACTGCATCTCCTTGGAGTAGCCGGCGACGATCACGACGACCTCGTCGCGGTGGTCCTCCATGAGCTTGACCAAGGTGTCGATGGCCTCCTGTCCGAAATCCGCACCGGCTCCCTTGTCGCCGAGCAGGGTGTACGCCTCGTCGATGAAGAGCACGCCGCCCAGGGCCCGGTTGAAGACCTCCGTGGTCTTGATGGCGGTGCCACCGATCACCTGGGCCACCAGGTCGGCCCGTGACACCTCCACGATGTGGCCCGAGCGCAGCGACCCGAGCCCGGCGAGGATGCTGCCGTACAGCCGGGCGACGGTCGTCTTGCCGGTGCCGGGAGGGCCGGCGAAGACCAGGTGGCGGCTCATCGGCGGGCTCGGCATGCCGAGCTGAGCTCGTTGCTGGGCCAGCCTGTTGAGATTGATCAATGTGGTGACCTGGTGTTTCACCCCGTCGAGGCCGACGAGGGCGTGGAGCTCCCCGAGCGGTGTGTCGGGTGCCGGCTCGGCCTCTCCGGCCGGCCGGTTCGTGGCGGTGGCGGGGTCTTGGGGAGGCGCCCCCTCCCAGATGTCGTGTGCCCCGTTGCCGCTGCTGATCAGGCCCTGGACCGAGAGCCGCGAGCCGGCCCGGGTGTGCCGGAGCCCCGCGCCGCGGTTGTCCCGAACGGTGCAGTCGGCCACCGTGACCTGTTCCGTGCTGTCGATCCGGATGCCGTCCCCGGCGCCTTCGGCGAAGGAGCAGGCGTTGAGGGACGCCCGGGCGCCGGCGGCGACGAGGATGCCGTGCGCGCCCGCCTTGCGGACCTCCGTGCGGGTCAGCGCGAGCTCTCCGCCGTCCTCCACGGAGACGCCTTCCGTACCGGAACCGGTGATGGAGCAGTCGCGCAGGGAGCCGCGCCCCCGGGCGCCGACCGAGATCCCGGCCTGGGCGCAGCCGCGGACGACGGTGTTGCTGATGAAGGGGTTGCCGTGGCCTTCCACGCGTACGGCCGCGACGGCGGCTTCGTCGATCTCGCAGTGTTCGAGCCGGCCGCGCCCGTCTTCGGCCACGTGCACCGCGAAGCCCCGGGGGCGGGTGATCCTCGCCCGTCGCATGAGGGGGTTGGCGCCGCTCCGGATCGAGACGGCGACGCCTCCGGCGTCCACCACGTCGAGGCGGTCGAACTCCGCGACCGATTCGTCGGCGAGCTGGACGGCGGTCCCCTCCGCGCCGCGCACGAGGGTTCCGGTCAGCACGGGGGCACTGGACTCGCCGACCCGGATGCCCGCCTGGACCGCGTCGGTGAACGAGCAGTCCTCGAAGGTGCCGCGGGAGCGGGCGGTGACGAAGAGGCCGCTGCCGCGGGTGGCCGTGGTGGTGCAGCGACGCAGGACGGGATCGGCACCGCCGGCGACCACGATGCCGTGTCCGCTGGTGTCCTCCACGGTGACGTCCTCGACGACGGGCCGGGACGTGCTGGTGACGTACACGCCGACGGTGACGCCGGTGACGGTGGTGCGCAGCACGCTCAGGGCGGTGCCGCCCTCCAGTGCGAGGGCGGGCTTGTCCGAGGAGGAGATCTCGCAGTCCTCCACGGATCCGCGGGAGTCGCCGTTGGCCAGGACGCCATTGCCTCGGGCGTCACGCAGACGGCAGCCGCGCACGGCGACCCGGCCGCCGTCCAGGACGGCGAGGGCGGTGGTCCCGAGGTGCTCGACCGTGCAGTTGTCCACCACGCTGGCGGCGGGGGACGTCACGACGATTCCCGCGCCGGAGGGGTTCGTGATGCGGCAGTCGCGTGCCGCCAGGGAGCCGTTGTCGCTGCTGAGGACGGCGGTCCAGCCGTTGCCGACGACTTCGCAGCCTTCCATGGCCAGCTCTCCGCCGATGGCGTGGACCACGGGCAGGTCGCTCTCGCCGCCGCGCAGCAGAAGGTCCGTCAGCATCACCGCGTCCGCGACGAGGGTGAGCGCTCGGTCCCGGCGGGGCGCGATCTCCACGCTGCCGCGTGGTCCCTCCGCGACGATGCTCACCCGTGCGGAGACGACGAGGTTCTCCACGTACCGTCCGGGCCGAACGCTCACCACCGCTCCGGCACGAGCGTGAGCCAGTGCCTCGGTGATGGTGGCGAAGTCACCGGAACCGTTCTGGTCGACGGTGAGTACCTGGCGTACCACGACCGGGCCTCCGAGGTGTTCCGTGCGCGGGTCCGCTGCCCGCTGTCCCGCTCAGCTTGCAAGGGGTCGCGCGCCCGGTACCAGCGCCTGTTGACTGAGATCGATCGGTACGGGCGCGAGCCGGTCGTACGCAGGGGGCGACGTAGACGTAACCGAGAGCGCGGCCCGCCGGGGCGCGTGACGCATCCGGTGGCCCTACGTCGTGACCGCGTCCGCCGCCGGCGCCTCGCGTGGCACCGGACGGCCGGGGTGGACCGCCGCCCGCGTCGCCGGCCGGACGGGCCGGGCCCGCACGGGCCGCGGCACCCGGCGTCACAGGACCGCGGCGAGGACCGGCGTCGTCCCCGTCATGGCCGGGTCGTCTCCGGCGCGCACGCGGGTGCCTGCCGCGAAGGGGATCAAGGCTCCGCGTTCCTCCTGCGGCCGGGCCGCCGTTCGGGACGGAAAGCGAGCGGGCCGGGCGGTGATGCGGGCACCGCGCTTCCTCCCCGGAACCCGCGCCGTCTGCACGCTCGGGCAAGCGCGGTGGCAAGCCGGGGCCGAACGGGGCGGTGGCCGTCGTGCGGCCAGGTCCGCCCGCCGTGGTCTACGCATACGTGTGCACGCTCACGAAGACGTATTGCACGTTCGGTCAACCATGCGCCGGGCGCCCCCGCAAAAATTCGGGTATCGAAACGCATCCCCCGTTCCTGCGTGCCCTGTCCGGGAGACATCATGGAGAGCGTTCTCACCACTCTTGTCACCGACGACCCTGTCACCGAGCACGGCATTGTCGCCGCGTTGCGTTCGGCTCGGGGCGTGAAACTCGTTCCGCTGGAAAGCGCCCATCGCGCCGAAATCATTCTCGTGGCTGCTTTCACGGTGACCGACGCCCTGCTGGCGCGCTTGCAGCCGATCGCCACCGCTGCCCTCAATCCCGGTCAGCGTGTGGTGCTCCTGGCCGATCACGTCACCGAGGTCCAGCTGAAGGGGCTGGAGGCCATGGGTCCGGTCACCCTTCTCGCCCGTACTCCCACGACGCCGGCCCGGCTCCTTCACGCCCTCGCCGAGCGCTCCTGGTCCCCACCGGAGAGACAGCCGGTGCGGGCCGCCGCGGCGGACGAACACCTCCCGGGGGGCGGGCTGCAGCCCCGCGAACTGGATGTCGTCCGGCTGCTCTCCCAGGGACTGAGCACGGAGGAAGTGGCACGGCGGCTGAACTTCTCGGAGCGGACGATCAAGGCGATCATCCACAACATGCTCCTACGGCTGGGGCTGCGCAACCGGCCGCACGCCGTCGCCTACGCGGTGCGCGCCCGCCTGCTGTAGCGCGCCGCCGGACCCACGACGCGTCAGGCCGGGCGGTGACCGGCCCGGCTCGCGACGGAGTCCATCGTCTCCGCGACGGCCAGGGACTGTTCCAGCGGTACGAGAAAGGCCGATGACGCGCCACGGGCGACGGCACGTGTCATCTCGGCCGCCATGATTCCGTACGGATCGACCGGCGGAAAGCGCACGGACTCGGTTCCCCCGGCCGTCCGTATCACCAACGCGCAGGATTCGCGGCCCGCTGTGAAGGGGCTGTCCAGTCGTATGGTTCCGTCACTTCCCGCGATTTCCAGAGTCTCGTTCCCCTCCCCGGTCAGGGAGGAGGATATGGCGGCCGTGCCGTTTCCGATCTCGAGAAACGCCTCGGTGACGCGATCCGCCGTGCCGCCGGGCCAGGTTTCGCGGCGCACGGCGGTCACCGTGGCCTTCGCCCACTCGTGTGCCGCCAAGGACGCGGCGATCGCGTAGCACCCCACGTCGAGCAGGGCGCCGCCGCCGAGGGTGGCGTCGCGGCGGTAGTCGTGCGGGGCCGGGTCCGCTCCGTCGAAGACCGCCTCGACGTGCCGGACGTCGCCGATCACCCGGCTCTCCAGCAGCCGGGCGAGTTCCCTCGTCCGTGGGTGCCAGCGGTTCCACGAGGCTTCGACGAGGAGCCGGTTCGAGGCCGCGGCGGCGTCCGCCATGGACCGCACCTCCGCCGCCGACAGACCGAGCGGCTTCTCGCACAGCACGTGCTTGCCCGCCCGGAGCGCCTCCGTCGCCCAGAAGGCGTGCGCGCTGTTGTGCAATGCGATGTAGACGACGTCGACCTGCTCGTCGGCGACGAGGGCCGCGTAGTCCGTGTGGCGGACCGACGCTCCCAGCGCTTCGGTACGCTCCGGGTCCCGCCCCGCCGCGGCACGCAGCTCGGCGCCGGGCACCCGGTGAACTGCCGGTCCTACGTTGGTCGCGGCGATGTGGCCGGCGCCCAGGAAACCCCACCGGACGCGGTCCGCCGTCACCGCTTCCGTCCGCTCGCGCGCCGTGCCCGGCCGTTCTCACGCCCGGCCTCCTTCTCTCCGGCTCGGCCCCTGGGCGGCCGCCCCACGGTGAGGGAGGGCTTCATGCCGCCTTCGGCCCCGTAGTTCTCGAAGGCCTTGCGCACGGCCGGCTCGTCGTCGAAGGCGAGCCGTGAGGTGACGACCGAGCCGGCGTCCACGGTGCCGTGGGTGATGAGGTGCAGTGCGAGGCGTGCGATGTGGGCGGAGCGCGCCATGGGGAAGGCCCGTACATCGAACGGAGCGGCTCGCAGGTGCAGTCCCTTGGCGAGGATCAGCCATGAGCTGATCGTCTGGGGAAGGCCGGTGGCGCCGTAGATGACGTAGTCGCCGCCCGGGCGCAGCAGCCCCATGGCGAGGTCGCGGGCATCCGACCCTTCCCCGCCCCGCACGTGCGGCAAGGCATCGAAGACGAAGTCCGCGTAGTGGTCCTGGTGTTCGAGGATCAGGTTCTTGACCTCGTCCGTCTGCCGGGAGAGGTCGAACGCGGCGGCGGCTCCCGCCGCGGTGGCCCGGGCCAGCCGGGCGTCGTCCAGGTCGAAGACCGTCACCGAGCGGACGCTGAAGTACCGCAGCATCACTTGGAGGGCGAGCAGCCCGCTCGGTCCGCACCCCAGGAGGACGCAGTCGTCCCCGGGCTTGGGCGGGTTGGCCAGCAGGGACCGCAGTACGGAGGTGAGCGGTTCGACGATCGTGGCGAGATGCGCGGGGACGTCCGGCGGCACGATGACGGCCGCTGCCTGGTGGGAGTCGTGGAAGTTCCGGTGGGTGTGCCAGGTGGTCTCCCGCAGGGCGTGCGGGCCCGCGATCAGGGGGCGGATGGTCCGGTAGTCGGCCATCCCGCCGAAATCGGTCTGGCCCCAGTAGCACAGGCGGTCGCCCTCGCCGACGATCCCCCGCAGGTTCGCCCCGACCTGGACCGCCCGTCCCACGTACTCGTGTCCCGGGACGATCGGCCAGACGTCGGGATGGAGGTGACCCCGGAAGTAGGAGACGTCGGTCGAACAGATCGACACGGCTTCTGTCCGCAGAGTGACCTCGTCCGGGCCGCACTGCGGATCGGGCACGGTCTCCAGGCCGATCTGGCCCGGACCTGACAGCACATAGGCATGCACGGAGCAGTTCCTTCGTTCGTTTCTTGGGGTCGGGTCCCCCGTGGCCGGCCGGGTGGGGCCTCGCCGCGGCAGGGGGCGGAACGGCCTCAGGCCGGCTTCTTCACGAGCGCGGTCCGCCGGGCCGCCCAGACGGCGAGGCCGGCCGCGCCGACGGCGGAGACGACAAAGGGCAGGCGGGCGTCGAGATCCATGGTGATTCCCGTCAGCCACACCATCACGGTGGTGAGCAGGGCCGCGCCGACGCCGAGGGAGGCGCTCAGCTGCCCGTGCCGTTCGGCCGGGGACCGGGTGAGCGCCCAGCCCTGGAACACGGGAACCAGGGGCGCCGTGCCGAAGGCGAAGACGACCGTACCCGCGTAGACCGGGAGGCCCGGACCGGCGCAGATCAGCGCGTTGCCGAGGAGGATGAGCAGGACACCGAGGAGCATGACGACCGGTTCCCTCAGGTGCGCCGCCAGGACGTCGCCGATCGCCCGGCTCGGGGTGTGGACCATCCAGAGCAGCGCCAGCAGGAAGGACGCGTCGGCGAGTGTGAAGCCGTACCGGTACTGGGCCAGTGACGTGATCCAGGAGACGACGACGGTCTCCACCGCCATCAGAGTCGCGTACACCACGATGTCCGGCAGCCAGCCCCGCAGTACCGCTCCGTTCAGCCGCGGTCGTGCGGCTTCCCGAACGTCCCGTTCCCGTGCGGCCGTCTTCCGGTCGAGCAGCACTCCCCCGGCGAGCGGCGCCACGAGTGCGCAGGCGTAGATCACGTACACGGCCTCATACCCGCCGTCGCCCGCCACCAGGGCGCCGACCATGGAGGGAGCGACGAAGCTCGCCACTCCGAACGTCGCGCTGAGCCCTGCTATCCGGTGATACCGCTGGGGGAGCCGGAAGAGATGCGTCACCGCGGCGAGCGATCCGAGCGAGAATGCCGCGCCGTGCAGAAATGCTCCGGCCAGGACTCCGAGATAATTCTTCGAGAGGATCAGAACCGCGCATCCCAGAATTCCCGCGAGGAGGGAAAGCATCATGGTCCGCACGCCACCGAGGCGGCGCAGAGAAACCGGACCGGAAAACATCGCCGCAACGAGCCCGATGTCCTTGAGGTTCTGGACGTTGGCCAGCTGGGAACCGTCCAGGCCGTAGGTCGTGCCGAAGGTGGTGATCAGGGCGGGAACGAGCCCCATGCCGAGGGACAGGGACCCGAAAACCAGGAAGATGAAGAGGACGGTCAGTCGATGCGGCGCATCGGCCCGGCCCTTCCCGGGCGAGCCGGAACGACTCGGGGGAGACACCGGGTCGCGTCGCTCCGCGCCGTCGAGGGTCCCGGCCCCTTCTGTCCGCTCCAACGGGAAATTCCTCCTTTCTCTCGCCGCGGGCATGGTGCCGCGTTCACGCTAAAGGGTGGGCGAGGAATTCTCTCCGCCCTCCCGGATCTACTGCCCTCTTTTTTATCCCCACAGGTCTTTCGGGCAGGTGAAAAAGGAAAGGAGCAGGGGGCGCCGCGGGCTCCCGGGAACCCGCGACGCCCCGCCCCGCGCTACTTCACGGACCCGGCCATCACGCCCTGTACAAAGTGCTTCTGGAAGGCGAAGAACACCACGACCGGTACCACCAGGGACAGGAACGCCCCCGGCGCGAGCACATCGATGTTGCTGCCGAACTGCCGTATCTGCGACTGCAGCGAGACGGTCAGCGGCTGGGACGAGCCGTCCGCGAACAGCAGGGCCACCAGCATGTCGTTCCACACCCACAGGAACTGGAAGATGGCGAGACTGGCGATGGCCGGCCGGCCCAGGGGCAGCACGAGCGCGCTGAAGACGCGCCATTCGCCCCCGCCGTCCATGCGGGCGGCCTCCAGCATCTCCTTCGGCATCTCGGCGAAGTAGTTGCGCAGGAGGAAGACGGCGAAGGGCAGGCCGTAGGCCACGTGGAAGAGCACCACGCCGGGGATCGTTCCGAACAGCCCCAGCCGGCCGAAGAGCTTGGCCACCGGCAGCAGTCCGATCTGCACCGGCACCACGAGGAGCGCCACCACGCCCAGGAAGGCGGCGTCCCGGCCGGGGAAGTCCAGCCAGGCGAAGGCGTATCCGGCCAGTGCCGCGATGACGACCACGAGGACGGTGGTCGGCACCGAGATGAGGACGGTGTTCCAGAAGGCCTGGGTGATCCCGGCGTTCTCCAGAAGGGCCGTGTAGTTGTCGAAGGACAGTTGGCCGGGGCTGGTGAACACCGTCCACCAGCCGCCGCGCGCGGTGTCCTCGGCGGACCTGAGGGACGACAGGAAGAGTCCGGCCAGCGGTGTCATCCACACCAGTGCGACCAGCACGAGGAAGCCCTGCACCAGGCCGTTGCCCAGAGCGCGGCGGATCGCGTTCATCGCTGGCTCCTACGGAAGCGGCGGACGTTGAAAACCATGGCCGGGACCACCAGGAGCAGGAGCAGCACCCCGAGCGCGCTGCCCAGTCCCTGGTCGTTTCCGCCGCCGAACGACACGAGCCACATCTGGGTCGCCAGCACCGTCGCGTCCTCCTGCACGGGTCCCGGAGCGATGACGTAGACGAGGTCGAAGACCTTCATCACGTTGATGACGAGGGTGACGAAGACGACGGTGAGGACGGGCGCGAGCAGCGGCACGGTGATCCGCCGGAAGATCTGCCATTCGTTCGCGCCGTCGATGCGGGCCGCCTCCAGGGCGTCCCGCGGCAGCGCCGAGAGCCCCGCGCCGATGAGGACCATCGCGAAGCCGGTCCAGATCCACAGGTACGCCCCGATGATGGCGGGCGTGACGAGCGCGGGACCGAGCCATGAGACGCCGTCGTACGGCGGGGCGAAATTGGATCCGGGCAGGCGCACCGCGTACGGGCCGTCGTCCAGTCCGGTGAAGCGGAAGGAGCCGTCGGTCCCGGTGGTCGTCGAGGCGACGGTCCGGCCGTCCCGGACCGCTTCCACCGTCATCTCCGGCAGGCCGCTCTCGTTCCTGTCCACCTTCCCCCGCTCGCCGGTGCCACCGGGGGTGAAGTCGAGGTAGACGACTCCGCGCAGCTCATCGGGGGCGGCCTCGCGCGAGGCGGCCCCGTGCGCGGGGGCGGCGCCGGCGGGCAGGTCCTCGGGGAGGACGCCGACCAGGCCGAGGGTCACGGTGTCGCCGGGCGACACGTTCTCGCTCGTGCGGTACGCGCCGTCCTCCGCGCGGGTCAGGCCCTGGCCGTCGCGCGCCCGGGCCGTCGGATAGGACGGGGCGTCCCGGAAGAGGCCGTGGACGGAGACCGCCGCGGCGTTGAGCACGCCCTTGTCGGGGTCCTCGTCGTAGGCGAGCCGGAAGGTGATGCCGGCCGCGAGGAAGGACACGGCCATCGGCATGAACAGCAGCAGCTTGAACGCGGTGGCCCAGCGGACCTTCTCCACCAGGACGGCGAGGATCAGACCGAGCCCGGTGAGGAGTGTCGGGGCGACGACCACCCAGACGGCCGTGTTGCGGACGGCCTTGAGGGTGGCCGGGTCGCGGAACACCTCGGCGTAGTTGCCGCCGCCGACGAACCGGGTGCCGGAGGCGTCGAAGAGGCTGCGCCCGACGGAGAACACCACGGGGTACACCACGAGCGCGCCCAGGAGGAGCAGCGCGGGGAGGACGAACAGGAGCGCGATGGTCCGGGCCCTCAGCCGTGACCGCCGCCGGGTGGGGCCGACGGCGGATCCGCCGTCCCGCCGGCCCGTCTCTTGTACCGAAGTCGACGTCACGGATCAGTCCTGGTAGGCCTTGGACGCGGCGGCTTCGAGCTCGGCCGCGGTGCCCTTGGGGTCGGAGGGGTCGCGCAGGAAGTCCTGGAGGATCTTCCACTCGCCCGAGCCCTTCGTTCCGCCGAAGGCGGCCGGTGCCTGGTCGGACATGTCGAAGCGGACCGAGTCTCCGGCGGCCACGAGGGACTCGGCGGTGGCGCGGGTGACGTCGTCGCCGTAGGAGGCGAGGTCGAGCTTGGTGTTCGGGGACAGGAAGCCGCCCGCCTCGGCCCACACGGCCGCCGCCTCGGGCGTGGCGAGGAACTCCAGGAGCGCCTGGGCGGCCTTCTTGTTCTTGCCGTCCTTCAGGACGACGGCCGCGTCGCCGCCGCTGACGACGGGGGCCTTGCCGTCGCCGACCGCGGGGAAGGGGAAGAAGTTCGCGTCCTTGCCGATGGCCTTTCCGAACTGGTCCTTCGCGACGCCGGCCACGAAGTCGCCCTCGTAGACCATGCCGGCTTCCGGCTGGGGGCCGAACACCTTCTCCACCGATCCCGGGAAGTCGGTGCTCAGGGCGCCCTTCCGGCCGCCCGCGACGAGCTGCTCGTCCTTGAAGAGGGTGCCGAGCGTGGTGAGGGCCCGGACGACCGAGGCGTCGGTCCACTTCAGCTCGTGGGCGGCGAGGGCGTCGTACTTCTCGGGGCCCGCCTGGGAGAGGTAGACGTTCTCGAACCAGTCGGTGAGGGTCCAGCCGTCCTGTCCGGCGATCGAGAAGGCGGCGAGGCCGGAGTCGGACACGGCCCGGCCCGCCTTCAGCATCGCGTCGTACGTCCGGGGCGCTTCGACCCCGGCCCGGGCGAGGGCCTCCGGGCTGTACCACACGGTGGACTTGTGGGCGGCCTTGAAGTACAGGCCGTAGAGCGTGCCGTCGACGCTGCCGTACTCCTTCCAGACCGGCGCGTAGTCGGCCGAGACGGCCGCGCGCGTCTTCTCGGACAGCGGTTCGAGCCAGCCCTCGGCGGCGAACTGCTGCAACACGCCGACCTGCGGAACCATCACGACGTCGGGAGCGTTGCCGCCCTCGATCTTGCTGCCGACGACGGTCGAGACGTTGTCGCCGGTGGAGAGGAACCGGGTGGCGGCACCGGTCTTCTCGGTGAAGGCGTCGAGCACCTTCTGGAAGTTCTTCTGTTCGGTGCCGGACCAGACACCGGCCACGGTGACGGTCTGGCCGCCGAACTCCTTGCCGCCGCCGCCCGCTTCGACGGGGCCGCCGCCGCAGGCGGTGGCCGCGAGGGCCAGTGCGGCACAACTCATCGGCAGGGTGACGCGTCGTCGCATCATCGTTGATCCCTTCACGAGATGACTCAGGAGGCGGGTGAGAAGTCGTCGATCCACCAGGCCGCCGTCGAGCCGGGCAGCACGCCGGCCGGACAGGGGCCGCTGGACAGCAGCGGGACGCCGGAGACCGGCGCGGGCACGGGTGCCGTGCCGAAGTTGACGGCGCAGGTCAGGCCGTCGCCGCGGACGAAGGCGAGCAGGCCCGGCGGGGTCTCCAGCCAGCGCAAGGTCCCTTCGCCCAACTGGTCCAGGGTGGCGCGCAGGTGGAGGCCCTCGCGGTACAGGTGCCAGAAGGAGCGGGTGTCGGCCAGGGCCCGTTCGGTGACGTACTCGGCGAAGTAGTCCGGCTGCGGCAGCCACGGCTTGACGCCCGCGGCACCGGAGCTGAAGCCGAACGGCGACACCTGCCCGGACCAGGGCAGCGGCACCCGGCAGCCGTCACGGATGCCGGTGCGGCTCCCGGTGCGGTGGAAGATCGGGTCGGTGAGCACGTCGTCGGGCAGGTCGACGACCTCGGGCAGGCCCAGTTCCTCGCCCTGGTAGATGTACGCCGCCCCGGGCAGCGCCAGCATCAGGAGGGCGGCGGCCCGTGCCCGGGCGGCACCCTGACCGCTGCCGCCGGTGGCGGGTTCGCCGTAGCGGGTGACCGTGCGCACCTGGTCGTGGTTGTTGAGCACCCACGTGACGGTCGAGCCGGTGCCGGCGATGTCCTCCATGGCCTCGGAGATGACCTTGCGGAAGGCGTCGTCGTCCCAGGGGGCGCTGAGCAGGTCGAAGAAGAACGCCTGGTGGAGCTCGTCGGGCCGGACGTACCGGGCGTGTTCGCGCGCCGTGGGCACCGACACCTCGCCGACCAGGAGGCGGTCGCGGCCGTCGCGGGCGGTGTACTCCTCGCAGACCGCCCGCCAGTGGCGCCACACGTCGTGGACCTCGGGCTGGTTCCAGGCGAGGGGGTTGACCGAGTCGCGGGTGCGGGCATCGGCCCCGGGGTCGTCCGAGTCCGGCAGTTCCGGGTGCTTGAAGAGGCCGGCGGCGACGTCGATGCGGAAGCCGTCCACCCCTCGGTCCAGCCAGAAGCGGAGGATCCGGTCGAACTCGGCGGCGACCCGGGGGTCACGCCAGTTCCAGTCGGGCTGTTCGGGGGTGAACATGTGCAGGTACCACTGTCCGGGCCGCCCGTCCGCGTCGGTGACGCGCGACCAGGCGGGGCCGCCGAACATGGCGTGCCAGTTGTTGGGCGGCTCGTTCCCTTCGGGGCCCCGGCCGTCGGCGAAGTGGAAGAGCGAACGGTCGCCGCTGCCGGGCGGCGAGGCCAGCGCCCGCCGGAACCAGGGGTGCTCGCTGGAGCAGTGGTTGGGGACGATGTCCAGCAGGACCTTGATGCCGAGGCGACGGGCGTCCGCGACCAGCAGGTCGAACTCGGCGAGGTCGCCGAAGAGCGGATCGACGTCGCAGTAGTCGGCCACGTCGTAACCGTGGTCGTGCTGCGGCGAGGGATAGAAGGGGCTCAGCCAGATTCCGTCGACGCCGAGCTTCTTCAGGTAGGGCAGTCCCGTCCGGACGCCGGCGAGGTCGCCGACCCCGTCGCCGGTGCTGTCCAGGAAGCTGCGTATGTAGACCTGGTAGATCACGGCGTCGCGCCACCAGTGGTGCGTTTTCACCCCATTGACCCGTCTCTCAGAGAACCGAAGTTATACATGCATGTTAGGTATCGGTATCGAGAACGTGTCAACGAGAAGTCGTGAACCACCGGCCAGTCGGCACAAAAGTGCAGAGTCACGGGGGCGGAACGGCAGAGAGGGGCCGGAGGCCCTACCTAACGCGGATTCACCTGTGCGCGAGGGCGGTCAGCTCGCGCGCCATCCTGCGCACCGCGGATCCGGGAGTCTCCCGCCCGGTCATCGCGTCGCGCACGACCGCCTGCACGACCAGGCTGACCTGGTCGTAGTGCGCGCTCCTGGGCCGGGGGACCGCGCTGAGCACGCTCGCGCGCAAGGTGGGCAGGTGCGGGAAGGCCCGCACCAGTTCCGGGTCGTCGTACAGATCGGCCCGGACCGGCGGGAGCGCGCCGCGGGTGAGGACCTGGCGCTGCGCCCGCTCGCCCGTGAGGAACGCGATCAGGCTCGCGGCCGTGTCGGGGTGCCGGGCGTGCGTGCTGACGGCCAGGTTGGAGCCGCCGAGGACACTGGTCCCCGGCCCCTCCGGACCGGGCAGCGGCACGACGCCGACGCGCCCGGCCACCTTCGACCCCTCGGCGGACGCCGCCGTGTAGGCGTACGGCCAGTTGCGCAGGAAGAGCAGGCGCCCCTCCTGGAAGGCCCGCCTGGACTCCTCCTCCTTGTACGACAGGGCCTCGTGCGGTATCCAGCCCTCGCGCACCCCGCGCGCGAGGAAGGCGACGCCCTCGCGGGCGGCCTCGGAGTCCACCGTGACCCGCCGGCCGTCGGCGTCGAGGACCGAGCCCCCGGCCGAGGAGATCGCCTCGACCGCGTTCACCGTCAGGCCCTCGTACGGCAGGAACTGGCCGGCGTACCCCCCGACTCCGTGCCGCGGTGCGATGGTCCGCGCGTACCGCTCCAGCTCGTCCCAGGTCCGCGGGGGCCGGACGCCCTCTGCGGCGAGGATGTCCTCGCGGTAGAGGAGGAGGCCGGCGTTGGTGACGTACGGAACGGCGTAGAGGCGCCCGTCGTAGGTCGCGGTCGCGACGACCGGCGGCAGGAACTCCTCCAGGGCGAACCGGTCCCGGGGCAGGGGCCGTATCCAGCCCGATGCCGCGAACTCCGGGGTCCGGTCGACGTCGATGTTCAGCACGTCGAACCGGCCGCGGTCGCCCTCGCGCAGGTCCGTGGCCATCTGCGCGTGCGCCTCGTCGGCCGCGTCGGGCAACTCGACGAGGGTGACGCGTTCTCCGGGCCGGGCCCGGTTCCATTCCTCCAGGAGGGGGCCCAGGTAACCCGTGAGGTCCCCCGCTGTCGCCAGGGTGAGGGGACCGCGGCCGTCACCGGAGGGGACCGGACGCGACGGCCCCCCGGACGTGAGGCAGCCGGCCGACAGGACGACGAGGACGAGAAGAGCCCTGCCGGCGGTCCGCATCCACCGCATGGGCCCTCCCCCCACACCTGGCCGCGGCACATCCGACCGGCCAGTGGCTATGTATACCCGTTAGACATAAGTGATACTAGGCCCCAGAGCACACGACGTTCGGGTGAGGATCAGGAGGACTGCACCGGTGCGCCTGCCTCTCCTGGCGCTTCTCGCGCGTGGAGCCGCCCACGGATACGAGCTGAAACTGGGCCTTGAGCAACTCCTGGGCTCCGCGTACCCTCAGCCCAACGTCGGCCAGATCTACGTCACCCTCGGCCGCCTCGAGAAGTCCGGCATGATCGAGTGCGAGGACGTCGAGCAGACCGGCCGTCCCAACAAGAAGGTCTACCACCTCACCGACTCCGGCCGGGAGGCCCTGCGGGACTGGTTCGAGGAGACGGAGGACGAACCGCGGGTGCGGGACGAGTTCTTCATGAAACTCGCCCTCGCCCCGCAGACCGGCCTGGCCGGCCAGATCGACCTCATCAACCGTCAGCGGCGCCAGTACCTGAACACCATGCGGCAGCTGTCCAAGCTGGCGGCCGGCGAGGACCGCGACAACCGCATCGCCCGTCTGCTGATCGAAGGGGCGATGCTGCACCTCCAGGCCGACCTCGATTGGCTGGAGCGGTGCCAGGAAGAACTGGAGGGGCAGGAATGAGCGACGCTCCCACTCCCCTGCTGCGCGCCGAGGGGCTGACGAAGACGCACCACGGCGAGGGAGCCCCCGTGCACGCCGTGCGCGGTGTCGACCTGGTCGTGCGGCGGGGCGAGTTCGTCGCGGTCACCGGTCCGTCCGGTGCCGGGAAGTCGACCCTCCTGCACCTGCTCGGTGGGCTGCAGCGGCCGGACTCCGGCAGCATCTGGCTGGACGGCGAACGCGCCGACGGGTACGGGGAGGCCCGCTGGGCCGTCGAGCGCCGCACGCGCGTCGGGATCGTCTTCCAGTTCTTCAACCTGGTGTCCGACCTGTCCGTCGCCGACAACGTCGAACTGCCCGCCCTGCTCGCCGGAGTCCCGCCCAGGCGGGCGCGCGCCGAACGGGAACGGCTGCTGGCCGAGCTGGGACTCGGCGGCAAGGAACGCGGCATGCCCGACGAGCTGTCCGGCGGAGAGCAGCAGCGGGTGGCGCTCGCACGGGCACTGGTCAACCACCCGCCCCTGCTGCTGGCCGACGAACCCGCGGGCAGCCTCGACAGCAAGGGCACCCGGGACGTGATGCGGCTGCTCTCGCGCTTCCACGAGCGCGGCCAGGCGATCCTGCTCGTCACGCACGACGCACGCCTGGCGAGCGCGGCGGACCGGGTGATCACCTTCTTCGACGGGCAGATCGTCGACGACGTGGAACTCGCCGACGAGCCGGCGGCTCCCCGGACGGGGACATCGGGCGTGCTGGAGCTGAGGGACTGACATGCGGACGTCCGGCCACGGACCCGTTCGCGGACGGAGGGACTGAGTCCTGTGCGAGCCACTCTGCGCTGGGCGTACGCGGACCTGCGCGCGCACCGGGGCGAGGCGCTGTTCCTCGTCCTGGCCACCGCGGGCATCGTCGGCTCCCTCCTCCTGGCCCTCGCACTCTTCGGCTACGCCACCAACCCCTGGCAGCGGACCTTCGCCCAGGCGCGCGGGGCGCACGTCTGGCTCCACGTCCTGCCCACCGCCGACGCCTCGGAGCTGGCCGGTCTCGACGGGGTCGAGTCGGTCGCCGGCCCCTACCCCGCCGCCGTCGTCACCGTCGCGTCCGGCCCGGGCCGCGCCACCGTGGAACTGCGCGGCAGCTCGTCCGACGTGCCGTCGACCGGCCGTCCCCTGCTGACCTCCGGCCACTGGCTGAGGGCGTCCGAGCCCGACGGGGTGGTTCTGGAGAGCTGGCTCGCCCGGGCCCTGCTCGCCGAGCCCGGAGACACGCTCACCGTTCCCGCCGGCGGCCGCGTCCTGCGGGTCGTGGGCATCGCCGACAGCCCCGAACCCCGCTACCGGCCCGGCGAACAGCCCGGCGTGGTCTGGGCCCAGCCGACGGCGGTGTCCGGCGCGGACTCCCTGGTGGTCGGGTTGCGGCTCGACGACCCGGACGACACCGGATACGCCGTCCAGCGAGCGGTGACCGCCCTGGGGGCGGGGGCGATCGGCAAGGTCTCCACCTGGCAGCAGGCCGAGGCCGAGGCGCAGGGGGACAACCGCCTGCTGGGCCAGGTGCTGGGCCTGTTCGGGCTGGGCGCGCTGATCGCCGCCGGCATCGCCGTGCACGGCGCGATCGGGACGCGGATCCGCGGTCACCTGCGGGACATCTCCGTGCTGAAGGCGATCGGCTTCACGCCCGGCCAGGTCGTCCGTCTCTTCCTCCTCCAGCACACGGCGTACGCCCTGCTCGGCGCGATCGCCGC
Source organism: Streptomyces sp. NPDC035033 (assembly GCF_040636735.1). Lineage (NCBI taxonomy): Bacteria > Bacillati > Actinomycetota > Actinomycetes > Kitasatosporales > Streptomycetaceae > Streptomyces > Streptomyces sp. NPDC035033. The sequence goes on from NZ_JBEZUZ010000049.1 coordinate 42,223, forward strand.
CGCCGTGCTGACCGGAACGCTGGGCAGCTGGATCCCGGGGCGGCTCGGGGACGCGGTGGGCCTGTGGCAGAGCCTGCCGCACCACACCGCCGCCCTGATCGTCGTCCCGCTGTGCGCCGTGCTGTTCATCGGCGCGACCACCGGGCTCGCCGCCTGGCGGGCGGGGCGCGTACCACCGGTGCCCACCCGTCGGCGCTCCGGTGCGCCGACGGGCGGCCGGCTGTCGGCCCCGGCCCGCCGTGCCCTCGGGGCACGGGTCGGGGCGGCGGGGCTGCCGCCCGCGCTGGTGCTGGGCTGGCACCGGGCGTTCACCCGCCGCCCGCGGTCGTGGGGGACCGTGGCCCGGCTCGCTCTGCCCCTGCTGCTGATCGTGGTCGCGCTGAGCGCGTGGACCACCATCGAGCGGTTCCACAGCAGGCCCGCGGAAGTGGGCCTGCCCACCGCGCTCGGCGTGCGGGCGGACGCCGCGCTCGGCGAGCGGGAGGTGCGCGCCCTCCTGGAGCGGGATCCTCAGGTGGCGGCGGCGTACCCGGGCGTCGAGGTGGCCGCTCTGGTGCCCGGCCAGACGGCGACGATCACCCTGCGCGGTCTCGGCACCCGCGAGGACCCCTACCCGTACGCCCTGGCCGAGGGCCGTCCCGCGCAAGGCCCCGACGAGGCGGTGGCCGGGCAGGGGCTGCTCGACCTGCTGGACGTACGGGTCGGGGACTGGGTGCGGATGACCGTGGGCTCCCAGCCGCAGATCCTGCACATCGTCGGCCGCAGCATCGAGCCGGAGAACGCCGGGCGGACCGTCTCCACCTCCTTCGACACCCTGCGCGCCAACGACCCCCGGCTCCGTCCGACGCTCCACAGGCTGCGCCTGACCCCGGACGCCGACCCCCGGCAGGTCGCCGGCCGGCTCGCGGCCGCCGGACGGGGGCACCTGGACGTGAACACCGTGGCGAACCCGGTCGACGGCCTGTCCGCCCTGCGGGGAGTCGTCCCCGGTCTGATCGCGGTGCTCGCCCTCATCGGCCTCATCGATCTGCTGACCGCGATCGGCGGCACCGTCCGCGAGCACGAGCGGAACCTGCCCGCGCTGAAGGCGATCGGGCTGTCCCCCCGTCAGATCGCCGCCATCACCGTCACCACCACCGGCTGCACCGCTCTCGCCGCCTCCCTCCTGGGGACGGTCCTGGGGGTGCCGCTCGCGCGCCTGCTGATCGACGCCCAGGGCCGTTCGAGCGGTATGGGCGCGGGGATCGCCGAGGCCCCCTCCCCCGCCCTGCTGGCGGCGCTGGTGCTGGCGGCCGTCCTGGGGGCGGCGGTGCTCGCCGCCCTGCCGGCGGGCCGGTCGGCGCGGCGCCGCTTCTCGGAGACGCTCGGCGCGGTCGGCTGAACGGAGGGCACGGCGCGGGCGGGTGCCGTCCTGCCCGAAAGAGCACGGCTCTCGTCCATTTGGTGCACGAACCGCGGTCGGAGCGACCGCGCCGGGCCACCGGGGGTGGATCTTGTCGCCGGGTCCACTCGTCGGACGCCACCGGCAGCACGGGTCCGGGGCGCGAATGGAGGGAAGCGATGTCCCAGCTGAGAATGGCTCACGTGGCGTCTCCCGGAGGGGAGTTCGAGGTCGTCACAGGCGACCTCCCGGTGCCCGGGCCCCAGGAGGTCCGGATCCGTGTGGAAGCGGCGGGCGTGTGCCGGACCGATGCCATGTTCGTCGCCGGCGCCTTCCCCGGCGTGGGCTTCCCACTGGTGCCCGGCCACGAGATCGCCGGCCGCGTCGAGGCGCTCGGCGACGCCGTTCAGGGCCGTGCCGTGGGCGACCGCGTGGTCGTGGGCTGGTTCGGAGGGGAGTGCGGGCGCTGTCGGGCCTGCCGCTCGGGAGACCTGATGATGTGCCCCGACCTGCTGGTGCCCGGGTGGTCGATGCGAGGCGGGTACGCGAGCCATGTCGTCGTCCCGGAGCGTGCGCTGGCCCGTGTCCCCGACGGCCTCGGACTCGTGGAGGCGGCGCCGATGGGGTGTGCCGGGGTCACGGCCTTCAACGCCCTGCGTCACAGCGGTGCCCGCCCCGGGGACACCGTGGCCGTCCTCGGTCTGGGGGGCGTCGGTCACCTGGCCGCACAGTTCGCGGCCCGATCCGGCATGCGCACCGTGGTCCTGGCCCGGGGCGCCGAGAAGGGTGTCCTCGCCCGCGAGCTCGGGGCCCACTCCTACATCGACACGACCACCGGTTCGCCCGCAGAGGAGCTGGGGCGGCTCGGCGGCGCCCAGGTGATCATCGCCGCGGCCGCCAGCGCTCCCGCGGCCTCCGCCCTCCTGCGGGGCCTCGCGCCCCGGGGCCGCCTGGTCGTCGTGGGAGTCGACGCCGAACCGCTGACGGTGCCGACCGCGCCGCTCGTGGCGGCGGGACAGGTCGTCCAGGGGCACCCCGCCGGCACGGCCGCCGACGCGGAGGAGGCCATGCGCTTCGCCGTCCTGCACGGTGTGCGCCCCATGGTCGAGACCGCCGCCCTCACGGAGGTCTCCGAAGCCTTCGCCCGCATGCTGACGGGCCGCGCCCGCCTCCGCATGGTCCTGACGCCGGACGGGGACGGCGCACCGGGGTGACCCGTCCCGGCAGACGGCGGAGACCCGGCCGGCGGTCCCCGCCACGACGGTGGGTGCCGTCCGGCGGGTCGGCCACCGCGACGGACGTCCGCGCTCCGGGTCTCATGGAGCGGGTGATCGGCTGTCCTCGTCACCGCGGGCAAGGCGTCCTGGCCGGTCGAGCTGCCGCCGCCTCGGCACGTGGCGTGGCCGATGTCGCAGGCCGGCGGTCGTGGACGGCGTCGGGAGGCGCTCGGCGTGCCCGGGGCTCGATGCCGGCCAGAGGCTGTCCGGCGGATCTCGCCGGGGTCGCGGGGGCCGGCGCGCGCGTCCGCGGCGTACAGGAGGCGCCGGCCGGGTCGGCCCGGTCCTGTCCGGTCCTCCGGGCAGGCCATAGGATGGCCGCTCATGGACTCCCTCGCCGATGACCTGCCGTTGCTGGAGTTGCTGTGCGCCGCCGACGACGTGCGGGTCCCCGGCGCGCTCGAGTCGTCGGTCCCGCACGGGAAAGCTCCCGACGCGGTGGTGGACACCTACGTGGTCGACGGCGGCCGGCTGCTTCTCGCCCTGTGGCGCGGCCGGCTGCACGAGGTGATCTACCAGACCCCGGCGGAGTCCGGAGAGGACGCGGCGCGGCGCAACGACCGGCTGTTCGCGCACTACGGACAGGGCAACGGCTGGACCGAGATCCTCGACAACGGTTTCGGCAAGACCTATCGCCGTGCCGATCAGAAGCAGTACGCGTTGTGGAGCTACGCGAGGGACATCGTGACCTTCGGCACGATGGACTTCCACCAGGTCAAGTGGTAGATCCCGCACGGCGGATCACGGTCGGAGCCATGAACGGACCGCCGCCGCGGTGACGGTGCCGCGGACGACGCGGGCCCTTTCGCCGTGGCGGACGGCGACCGCCCGGGGCTTCTCGAACCGGTCGACGATCCGCTCGGCCGCGTTGCGGCGGCGGGGGCCGTACGCCTTGTCGCCGCTGACGTGACCCGCCCGGGTCCGGGCGGAAAAAGGGGGCGAACGCGGCGGTCCGAGCTCCGTGGGCCGGGGGAAGGCGATTCCGAGGTGCGGGTCCTGTCGGACGCGGACGGCCTGTCCCTCCCCGTCGGCCTCCCGGCCGCCGGCACCCGCCGCCCCGCTCCGGTTCGGGGCTCGTCGTTGATGTCGGAATCCTGCCGGAAGACGGTGCCCGTTCCTGTTGGACTAGGGGGCACATTCCCCATGTGACGCCCAGTTCAGGACAGGATTCATGTCTGCGGCCACCACCTCTTCCGTTCCCTCTCTCGCCTCGCCCGACCGCTCGCCCCTGGTTTCCTGGCTGGCCGTCATCGCGGTGACGGCGGGGATCTTCTCCATCGTCACCACCGAGATCCTCCCGATCGGTCTGCTCACCTCGATCGGGTCGAGCTTCACCGTCTCGGACGGAATGGCCGGTCTCATGATGACCATGCCCGGGTTCCTGGCCGCGGTCTCGGCCCCCCTGGTCACCGTGGCCACGGGGCGCGTCGACCGGCGGGTCATGCTGGGCGCGTTCATCCTCCTGCTGGCGCTGGCCAATTTCCTGGCCGCCGTCGCGCCGAACTATGGGGTGGTCCTGATCTCCCGCGTCATGGTGGGGATCACCATCGGCGGCTTCTGGTCCATCGGGGCCGGGCTCGCCGGCCAGCTGGTTCCCGCCAGGTCCGTGGGCCGCGCGACCTCGGTGATCTTCTCCGCGGTACCGCTCGGCTCCGTCCTCGGGGTGCCGCTGGGCACGTTCATCGGTGACATCGCGGGGTGGCGGACGGCTTTCCTCGTCATGGGCTGCTTCACGCTGGCCGTTCTCGTCCTGCTGCTCCTGGTCGTCCCGCCGCTCCCCTCCGACCGGGCGACCCGCCTCGACCTCCTCGGCGGCATGCTCCGGAGCGTCAACACCCGTTTCGCCCTGGTGATCACCTTCCTCGTCGTGCTCGCCCACTTCGGCACGTACACGTACGTCACTCCCTTCCTGGAGCAGGTGACCCACGTGAGCTCGGGGCTCATCACGGTCTATCTGCTCCTCTACGGAGCGGCCGGCATCGCCGGCAACTTCCTCGGAGGATCCGCGGTGGGACGCCACCCGCGGGCCACCTTCGCCGCGGTCGGCGCGTCGATCGCCGGTGCGACCCTGCTCCTCCCCGTCCTCGGCGGGTCGGAGGCGGGAGCGGTGGCGCTGCTGATCGTCTGGGGCGTCGCCTACGGCGCCGTCCCGGTCTGCTCGCAGACGTGGTTCGTCAAGGCCGCGCCCGGCTCCCCCGAGGCGTCCTCCGTCCTCTTCACGGCCTCTTTCCAGGCCACCATCTCCATTGGAGCCCTGGTCGGAGGGGCCGTCCTCGATCGCTCCTCGCCCTCGGCGGTCATGGTGCTGGGCGGCCTGGCGGCCGTGCTGATGGTGCTCGTGACCTGGGCCCACCGGGCAGGGCGGTTCTCGTGGCCCAAGGCTTCCTAGGCACACCGCGTCGGGGCAGTCGTCCCCCGCGGGGCGCGCGCCGCGGGGGACGTGCCCCGCGGCTCCCCCCTCTCACCCGATCACGCCCGCCCCGGATCGGGCCCCGACCCGGTCGGACGCCGACCCGGTCGGACGCCGACCCGGCGGACGGTGCCTCCGCCGCACCCCGCAGGGCACGGTCTAAGCTGGTCACGGCATCGGCTGTGAGACGGAAGCAGGAAGGCGCCTCGGCATGGGGGGCACGGAGAAGGATCTGGCGGGCGCGCAGCGCGAGCACTGGCAGGAGACCTACGCCGCCCACCCCGGCATGTACGGCGAGCTGCCCTCCGCGCCCGCGGTCCACGCCGCCGGGGTGTTCCGGGCCGCCGGCGCGCGTGACGTGCTGGAACTCGGTGCCGGACACGGCCGGGACGCCCTGTACTTCGCCCGCGAGGGCTTCACCGTGCGGGCCACCGACTTCAGCCCCGTCGGCCTGGAGCAGCTGCGGGAGGCCGCCCGCGCCCAGGACGTCGCGGGGCGGGTCACCACCGCCGTCCACGACGTCCGTGAGGCGCTGCCCCTGCCGGACGGATCCGTGGACGCCGTGTTCGCGCACATGCTGCTGTGCATGGCGCTGTCCACCCGGGAGATCCACGCGGCGGTGGGCGAGATCCGGCGCGTCCTGCGGCCCGGCGGCGTCCTCGTCTACACCGTCCGGCACACGGGCGACGCCCACTACGGCGCGGGCACCGCGCACGGCGACGACATCTACGAGCACGGCGGCTTCGCCGTCCACTTCTTCGACCGCGGCCTGGTCGACGCCCTCGCCGACGGCTGGACCCTGAGCGAGGTCCACTCCTTCGAGGAGGGCGACCTGCCCCGCCGCCTGTGGCGCGTCACCCAGACCCTGCCCCGATGAACGCGATCCCCGCACCGGACGTCACCGTCGACGGCACCGGCCTGCTCTGCGTGACGCTCCTGCTGCGCCTGCGCACCCGCATCGCCACCGCCGCGCCCGGCACGGTCGTCCACGTCCTCGCCACCGACCCGGCCGCGCCCCTCGACCTCCCGGCCTGGTGCCACATGACCGGGCACGAGTACCTCGGCCCCGTCCCCGGCGACCGGCCGGTGTACGCGCTGCGGCTCGCCCCCGACGCCCTCCCCACCCGGCCGGACGCGCCCTGGCACCGGGCCGGCTCCTGACCGCCGCACGGACCTCCCCGGGCGGCGGTCGGCCCGTCCGGCTTCGACGGCGGACGATCCGGCTCCGCCGTCACAGGACACCGGCTCTCCGGGTGTACCCGCGTGGCCGGAGAGCGGCCTCCGGACTCGAACCGAACCGAGCCGAATCGAACCGAGTCGAACCGAACCGTACCGAGGAGAAGGGTGAGTGACGGAGATGACTTTCTCGGAAGCGCTGGAGGACTGGGTCGACTGGGACCAGGCCGCGTACGAGCTGGGGTTGAGCCTCGGCGCGCTCACGGCCGACGTTCCCTTCTCGAAGAGCAAGAGGATCTTCTGGGAGGACAACCCGGCCGGACGCGCTCTCCACGCCACCCTCCTGGCGCTCGTGGAGGCCGGCTTGCTGGAGTCACGCGACGACGACGAGCAGTTCCGGTGGGCGTCCACCAAGTTCCTAAACGTGTTCGACGACTGAACTCCCGACCGGGCCGCCCGCTGGACCGGCCTCCCCGAAGGCATCGCCGTCGCCGACTCGGCCGCCGTCGGAGCGCCCCGGGCTCATCGACAAGCGGCTCCCGGTGGCGGCGGCACCGGTTCGAGGGCCACCTCCCCGAACCGCAGAAGCTGTCGGTCGAGGCGCCGTCCCAGCGCACCGGCCAGTTCGTCGAGGCCCTCGATCCCCAGTCCGCGGTAGGCGCTGACGGGCAGCGAGATCTTCCCGTCGGGTTCCTGGGAACCTTGCGCGACGGCCCGCCGCAGGGCGAAGCCCGCCCGCTCCCGCCACTGCTCGGGCGTGCCGTTCCGTTCCAGCCGGTACTGGCGCCGGGACAGCCACACGCCGTCACCGTACGGGTCCTTCGGCACGCCCTTCGGTGTGCGGCCGAACATCGGCATCCCGCCGCCCCCGGCGAGGAGCAAGGGAACGAAGGCCACGACGGCGCCTACGGGCAGATAGATCCACTGCAGGTAGAACTGGCACCGCAGCCCCCAGACCGAACGTGGCGGCAACGGCCCGTACTCGATCCGGCCTGATGTCCCCTCACGCGACCCCCCACCCACGAACAACCCCCGTTTCGCGTACCGGCGTACTGCCGCCCGGGGAAATCATGACGCGGGTGCGGCGGGCCTGTCACGGCGTCTCCCCCGCGTACCGGCCCCGCGTGCCGGCCCCGCGTGCCGGCAGCGCGCGGCCAGGACCGGCGGCGTCCGCGTCGGGCGTCGGCTCGGCTCGTCCCGTCCCGCCCCGTGGGTGCCGGTCAGCACACCCGGCGGTAGGGGACGCCGGGCAGGTACGTCCGCCACTCGGCGGGCGAGAGCGGGCCTCCGGCGCGGCGGCACACCTCGGTGACCGCCCGCGCCGGGTCGATGTCGTACGTCTGGACGGGGACGCGCGCGCCCGCCGCGTGCAGGGTGCGGCCGTCCGCGCCGAACGCGAGGGACAGGACGGTGTCCCCCGCGCCGGGCAGGGCGGTACCCAGCGGCTGCTGGGAGGCCACGTCCCACAACCGCACGGTGCCGTACGACCCGGCCGCGGCGAGGACGGAGCCGTCGGGCGAGAAGGCGACGGCGGTGGTCTGCTCCGGTACGCCCGGCATGCCCTTGGACAGGCCGCCGGACAGCAGCCCGAGCGGTGTGCGCAGCCGTCCGTCCCACAGCGTGATGCCGGCCCCCGAGTCGATCACGGCGGCGCGGTCGCCGGTGGGGCTGAAGACGGTGCGGCACGCGCAGTTCTCCAGCCCGGTGCGCTCGTGGCCGGTTCCCGCGGCGCGGACGAGGGTGCCGGCGTCGGTCAGGATCGTGCCGCCGTCGGGGGAGACGGCGGTCAGGGCTCCGTCGTCCCCGTCCGCCTCGTCGTCCTTCCCCCGGTTCAGCACCCGCAGCCTCGTGCCGTCGGCGGCGTTCCGGACCGTGATCTCGCCGCCCGAGTCGTCCGTGGTCATCAGGGTCGTGCCGTCCGGGCCGAGGGCGAGACCGGTGAACGCCACCTCCTCGGACGAGGCGGCGACGTCCACGAGGCTCCGGTTGCGGGTGGTGTCCCACACGGTGATCCGGGTCGGCCGGCCGAGGTCGTCGGCCGCGCCCCGGCCGAAGGCGAGGCGCCGGCCGTCGGCGCTCAGCGACATCAGCACGGGGGAGTCCGCCGAGGTCCCGCCCGCCGGTGCCACCGGGACCGCGGCCAGGTGCCGGCCCGTACGGCCGTCGAGGAGGGCCAGGCGGCCGGCGCGGACGACGGCGACGACCCGGCCGTCGGCGCTGTGGACGGCCTGGGTGGCCGCCCTCTCCTGCCACGACGGGCCCAGGGCCCGGCTCACGTCGAGGCTGCGGATGGTCTGGGTGCCCTGGGGGCTGCCCGTGGTGTAGCGCAGCGCGCGTGCCTCCGTGTCGATGCGCACCTCCTCGGCCCCCTCCTCGGCGACCGGGTGCCGGAAGACCGGGCCGTGGGGGCGGTCCAGTCGCCACAGGAGGATGTCGCCGGAGCCGACGCCGGCGGCGAACCTCCCGTCCGGGCTGAAGGTGAAGCTCACGGGGGCGACCTGTTCGAGCCTGGGCAGCTCCTCGCCGGTGGAGACGTCGACGCGCCGGAGGCCGTGCCCGTCCTGCATGGCCAGCGCCCGGCCGTCCGGGGTGAACCACGGGAGGCCCTCCGCCTCGCAGGACGGGCGGGCGGTCCAGGCGGTGTCCGCGCGGCGGTCGGCGCGCAGGTCCCAGAGCCGCAGTCCGTTCGAGGCGCACAGGGCGAGCAGCCGTCCGTCCGGGGAGACGTCGCCCCACAACCGGCCGCCCTCGCCCGGGAACTCGCGGGCGAACTGCCGTGCGCCGCTGCGGACGTCCCACACCTCCACGCGGTCGTCCACCCCCACCAGCAGGGAGTTCCCGCTGTGGCTGAACCCCATGGCGTAGCTCGACCCCTCGGGGTCCGCCGTCCCCGCGACGGAGTCGGAGCCGGGGGGCGCCGCGTCGCGGACGAGGGACGGGCCGTGCCAGCGCCCGGCCCGTACGTCCCACAGCCGCAGCCGCGAGCCCCCGTCGGTCCAGCCGGTCAGGAACCGTCCGTCGGGCGAGATCTGGTGCCCCATGGCGGAGGCGTCCTCGCCGAGCCGGGGGCGGTAGGTGGCCGAGACCCGCCGGGTGCGCAGGTCCCACAGGGTGACCTCGTTCGCCTCCGTGGTGATCAGTGTGCGGCCGTCGGCGCTCAGGACCGACGACTCCGGCGGACCGCCCGGCGGGGTGAACGGCGGCAGCTCCGGCTGCGCCAGCGCGCCCAGCAGGGCCGAGCGGGTCTCCGGCGCACGGCTGAGCTGCCAGGCGGCCACGCTCAGGCGCAGCGCGGTGCGCGGGTCGGAGGGGCGCAGTCCCTCGGCCGCCGTGGCGGCGCGGCGGGCCGCGGACGCGAGGCGCTCCTGCTCACCGGCCTGGTTCTGCTGCCACGCGACCGCGCCGACGACCAGGGCGAGGACGAGCAGCAGGACGGCGGAGCCGACCAGGGCGCGGTGCCGCCGGCGCTCCCGGGTGCGGGCGGCCCGGCCGGCGTCGAGGAACTCCCGCTCCAGCGGGGTCAGGTCGCCGTCGCGGCCGGTGCCGGCGAAGCACTCCTCGGCCTCGGCGAGCCGTACGCCGCGGTACAGCGCTCCCGCGTCCCGGCCCAGGTCCCGCCAGGCGACGGCGGCCTGGGTGAGACGCCGCAGGACGCGCAGCCGGTTGCGGTCGTCCTCGATCCAGGCCGTGAGCCGGGGCCAGCCGGTGATCAGCGCCTCGTGGGCGAGGTGGACGGTGGTGCCGTCCAGGGTGATCAGACGGGCGCGGGCCAGGCGGTCCAGCACGGCGTCGACCTCCCCGGCCCGTTCGGGGTCGCCCGTCTCCAGTTCCGCGCGGTCCACCGGGCGGCGGGTGTCGGCGGTGCCGTCGCCGGGGGCGATGAGCCGCAGCAGGACGCGCCGGGCGAGGGCGGCCCGCTCCCGGTCGAGCCCGGCGTACAGCTCTTCCGCCGTCTGCGCGATGGCGCCCCGTACCCCGCCGGCCGCCTCGTACGCCCGGAGGGTGAGGGTGCGGCCGGAGCGCCGGCGCCAGGTCTCCAGCAGCGCGTGCGAGAGCAGCGGCAGACCGCCCGGCTCCCCGGCGACCTCCTCCACGAGCTGGGCGGTCAGGGCGCGCTCGACGATGAGGCCGCGCGCGGCGGCGGGCTTGACGATGACCTCCCGGAGCTCCTCGGGACGCATCGGGCCCACGGGCACGCCGGCGTCGCGCAACACGTCCACCAGGCCCGGGTGTTCGAGGCACCGCCCGAAGAAGTCCGCGCGGATGCCGAGGACCACGCGCAGCCGGCGGTCCGGCTCCCGCGCGGCCAGCAGCATGGCGATGAACTCGGCGCGTTCGGCGGGGTCGGGGCAGAGGGTGAAGACCTCCTCGAACTGGTCCACCAGGATGTGGGTGTCCCCCTCGCCGGGGGCCGGTTCCAGCACGGCGCCGTGGGTGCGCACGGGGTGCTCGCCGGGGGTGAGGATGCGGATCGCGGCGGGCCGGGGCCCCGGTTCCGTCCCCTGTCGCAGCCGGGGGACGAGGCCGGCGCGCAGCAGGGAGGACTTCCCGCTGCCGGACGGGCCGACGGCCGCGGCGCACCGGTGCGTGCGGGTGAGTTCGAGGAGGCTGTCCACCAGGGGGGCGCGTCCGAAGAACACCTCGGCGTCGCCGGGTTCGAACCGGGCCAGCCCCCGGTACGGCGACTCCTCGCCGCCCCCGTTCTCCCGCGGGACCGCGGCGACCTCCTCCGCCACGGCGTGCCACCGCTCCTCCCACTCCGCCGCGTCGCCGCCGCACGCCGCCACGTAGGCGAGGGTCACCGCCAGCGTCGGCAGCCGCTCCCCCGACGCGGCCTGGGACAGCGCGGGCGCGGAGTACGCCGACCGCCGCGCCATCGTCCGGTAGGTGGGGCCGCCCGCCCCGGCGCGCAGCGTGCGTAACTCCACCGCGAACCGTTCGACCGGTCCCGCTTCGGGATCGAGCGGATTCTCACGACGACCCATGTCCAGCCCCCCGTGGCCCTGGTACGTACCGCAGTTGTGTCGCCGTCACGCTAGGACGCCTGTTCGCGGCGGCCAAGTCGGCGCGCGCCGGGGCGGCCGAGTCGGCCCACGCAGGGGCGGCGGAGTCGGTGCGCGCCGGGGCGGCCGGGTCGGCCCGCGCAGGGGCGGCGGATTGATTACCAGCACGAACAGGGGCTGCCCATCAACGCTCCGGCGGCTGGACTCGTCGTCGAGCGGCCCCCGCCGGGGTGCCGCGCTCCGGTGTTCCGCCACGCGGCGGACGAGCGAGAGGAACGGTTCGTGACCGAGCCCGTGAACGCGGCGGCCGAGACCGCCGAGAACGTGCCCTACCCGGTCGGCGGGGCGGGGATCTTCGACGTCGACCCGGACCAGGCCGGCGTCAGCCAGAACCCCGACGACGAGGTGACCGGGGACGTCGAGGCCCTTCCGGAAGACGTGGAGTTCTGACATGGGGAACGTACAGGGGATGCTGCGCGCCGCCCGCAAGCTGCTGGGCACCAAGGAGGAGCCGCCCGGCTCCAACCGCAACCACATCACGCGCTGGTACGGGTTCACCGGCCCGTGGTGCGACATGGCGGTCAGCTACGCGGCCGCCCACTCCGACAACCTGCCGGCCGTCATGGGCAAGTTCGCGCTGACGACCGCGCACGCCAGGGCCTTCCAGAAGAAGGGCCGCTTCCACTACGGCATAGGCGGCATCCGGCCGGGCGACATCGTGTTCTTCGACTGGTCCGGTTCGCGCTCCATCAGCCGGATCGACCACGTCGGCATCGTGGAGGCGGTCCACAAGAACCGCACCCTCATCACCCTGGAGGGCAACACCTCCAACGCCTTCCTCCGGCGGCGCCGCAACGCGGCCTGCATCGTGGGGTACGGGCGGCCCGCCTACAAGGACGGCGGCGCGCCGATGCCGGGCAACGACGGCATCCTGCGCCGGGGTTCCAAGGGGCAGGCGGTCAAGACGCTCCAGAAGAACCTGAACACGGTGCAGAACGCCAAACTGGCCGTGGACGGCGACTTCGGACCGGCCACCGAGAAGGCGCTGAGGGCCTTCCAGACGAAGCACAAGCTGCCCGTGGACGGAGCGTACGGGCCGAGCACGGCGGCGATGATGAAGGCGGTCCTCGCCGGCCGGAACAAGCCGGTCCGGCCCGTGGCCGTGGTGGCCGGGAGCGGCGCCCTCGTCGTCGACGGACAGTTCGGCCCGGCCACCTGCGCCGCGCTCCAGCGGGCGCTGAACGACAAGGCGAAGGCGGGGCTGGAGGTGGACGGCGCCTTCGGGCCGCTGACCGTCACGGCGCTCCAGCGGTACGTGAAGGCGAAGGCGGACGGCGTCGTCGGGCCGGAGACCGTCACCGCCCTCCGGCGCCACCTCGGTTCCGCACCGGGCGGCGCCTGGGACGCGGAGACCACCCGCCTGCTCCAGAAGGCCCTGAACGCGGGCACCTTCTGACGCGGGACCCCACCGGAACGGCCGGGGGCCGGGCGTCGCACGAGGGACGCCCGGCCCCCGGCCCCACCAGCGCGAGCACTCACCCGAGAGGACGACAGATGGACGCAACCCAGGCCCAAGCCCAAGCCCAGGCCCAAACCACGGCCACGGCCACGGCCACGGCGGGCGCGTACAAGGTGGCCATCACCGAACAGAAGAAGGGCCAGGTCCTCCTGTTCGACCGGACCGCCGGGTTCACCGACGCCAACGTGCTGTGGAGCTTCAGCACGGGCAACGCTCCCGGCTGGGACCACCCGTTCGAGGTCCGCTTCCGGGAGACCCAGCGGTACGGAACCATCGCCCTGATGACGTTCGGCAAGCCGGGCGAGGGCCGGGCCGGAATCGTCGACGTGACCTCCAAGCCCCACCTCACCCGTGCCGACCTGATGTGGTCGGCACGGATCACCAGCTACCCGCACAGCATCGAGCGGGTCCCCCGCGCGGGAACGGTCGTGGTGGCCGGCTCGCGCGACCGGCTGCACGTCTTCGCCCCCTCCGGCAGCGACCCCGCCACGCTCAAGGAGGTGCAGACGCTCGCCTTCACCAAGGCGCACGCGGTGCTGTGGGACGACCAGAACGAGCTGCTGTGGGTCACCGGGGGCACCCTCGTCCGCACCTACCGCGTCAAGGGCACGCTGCGCGCGGCCCGGCTGGAGAAGCACGGCCGGGACATCACCATCGCCGGGAACGGCCACGACATCCAGCCCGACTACGCCCGGCCGGGCACCCTGCTGGTCACCGACAGCCACCGGGTGTACTCGGTCGACAAGACGGCCCGGACGGCCACCGTCATCGCCAGGATGTCGTACGTGAAGTCCTACGTGCGGCACGCCGGCGGCCAGGCCATGTGGACGGCCGACCCCGACGTCGAGGACTCGGTCTGGGGCGGTTCGACCGTCCGCTTCTCGACCGGCGGCGACCGCACCCGGCCGGGCGCCCAGATCTACAAGGCGCGGCTCTACACCACCCGGTTCCACTGACCTCCCGGGCGCGCGGGCGGAGGACCTCGCCCGGCGCCGGAGGGGGCGGGCGGGGCGGCGGAGCGGCGGGCCGACGGCGGCACGGGGCGGCGGGGCGGCGGGGCGGC
>NZ_JBEZUZ010000050.1:0-55367 GCF_040636735.1 Streptomyces sp. NPDC035033
CGATCGGCGCCCTGCGCGACGCGCTCGCCGCCCGCGCCGGGGAGATCGCCGCCACCGTCACCGCCGAGCTCGGCGCCCCGCCCAAGCTCGCCGCGACGGTGCACGCCGGGCTGCCGGTCGCGGTGGCCGGCTCGTACGCCGAACTCGCCGCCACCCACCCCTTCGTGGAGAAGGTCGGCAACTCCACCGTCTACGCGGAGCCGGTCGGCGTCGTCGCCGCCATCACGCCCTGGAACTACCCGCTCCACCAGATCGTCGCCAAGGTCGCCCCGGCGCTCGCGGCCGGCTGCGTCACCGTCCTCAAGCCCGCCGAGGACACCCCGCTCACCGCCCAGCTCTTCGCCGAGGCCGTCCACGCGGCGGGCCTCCCGGCCGGCGTCTTCAACCTGGTCACCGGTCTCGGGACGGTCGCGGGCCAGGCCCTCGTCGAGCACCCGGACGTCGACATGGTCTCCTTCACCGGCTCCACCGCCGTCGGCAGCCGCATCGGCGCCCTCGCGGGCGGCGCCGTGAAGCGGGTCGCCCTCGAACTCGGCGGCAAGTCCGCCAACGTGATCCTGCCGAGCGCCGACCTCGCCAGGGCCGTCGCCGTCGGCGTCGCCAACGTCATGTCCAACTCCGGCCAGACGTGCAGCGCGTGGACCCGGATGCTGGTCCCCGCCGAGCGGTACGAGGAGGCTGTCGCCCTCGCCGCCGAGGCCGCCGCCAAGTACACGCCCGGCGACCGCCTCGGCCCGCTGGTCAGCGCCCGCCAGCGCGACCGGGTCCGCGGCTACGTCGAGAAGGGGATCGAGGAGGGCGCCCGGCTCGTCGCCGGCGGCCCCGAGGCCCCGCTGGAGACCGGCTACTACGTCTCCCCGACGGTCTTCGCCGACGTCACCCCCGACATGACCATCGCCCGCGAGGAGATCTTCGGCCCGGTCGTCTCGATCCTCCGGTACGAGGACGAGGAGGAGGCCCTCGCGATCGCCAACGGCTCCGAGTACGGCCTCGCCGGCGCCGTCTGGGGCGAGGAGACCGAGGCGGTCGCCTTCGCCCGGCGCATGGAGACCGGCCAGGTGGACGTCAACGGCGGCCGGTTCAACCCGCTCGCGCCCTTCGGCGGCTGGAAGCGCTCCGGCGTCGGCCGCGAACTCGGCGCCCACGGACTGGCCGAGTACCTCCAGACCAAGTCCCTCCAGTTCTGAGCCCGGCGACCGCGCCCCGCGACGCCGCCCCGGCCCGCGGGGCGCGGCGCGGGATCCCGCCCCGCAGAAGGAGACACCCGTGATCCGTGCCGCCGTCCTGCCCGCCGTCGGTGCCCCGCTGGAGATCACCGGCATCGAGCTGCCCGAGCCCGGCCCCGGTCAGGTCCGGATCCGGCTCGCCGCCGCCGGGGTCTGCCACTCCGACCTGTCGCTCTCCAACGGCACCATGCGCGTCCCGGTCCCGGCCGTCCTCGGCCACGAGGGGGCCGGCACCGTCGTCGCGGTGGGGGAGGGCGTGACCCACGTCGCCCCCGGCGACGGCGTGGTCCTCAACTGGGCGCCGTCCTGCGGCGCCTGCCACCCCTGCGCGCTCGGCGAGGTCTGGCTCTGCGACAACGCCCTGAGCGGGGCGGGGAACACGCACGCCCGCGCCGCCGACGGGCGCGAGCTGCACCCGGGCCTCAACGTGGCGGCCTTCGCCGAGGAGACCGTCGTCGCCGCCGACTGCGTGCTGCCCGTCCCGGAGGGCGTGCCGCTCACCGACGCCGCCCTGCTGGGATGCGCCGTCCTCACCGGCTGGGGCGCCGTGCACCACGCGGCCCGGGTCCGGGCGGGCGAGACCGTCGCCGTCTTCGGCGTCGGCGGCGTCGGCCTCGCCACCCTCCAGGCCGCCCGGATCGCCGGGGCGTCCACGATCGTCGCCGTGGACGTCTCCCCGGAGAAGGAGGGGCTGGCGCGGGCCGCCGGAGCCACCGAGTACGTCGTGGCCTCGGAGACCACCGCCCGCGAGATCCGGAAGCTGACCGGCGGTCACGGCGTCGACGTGGCCGTGGAGTGCGTGGGCCGGGCCGTCACCATCCGCACCGCCTGGGAGTCCACCCGGCGCGGCGGCCGCACCACCGTCGTCGGCATCGGCGGCAAGGACCAGCGGGTCTCCTTCCACGCCCTGGAGATCTTCCACTGGGGCCGCACCCTCGCCGGCTGCGTGTACGGCAACTCGGACCCGGCCGCCGACCTGCCCGTGATCGCCGGGCACATCCGGGAGGGCCGCTTCGACCTGGGCGCGCTCGTCACCGAGCGGATCACCCTGGACGGCATCCCCGGCGCCTTCGACGCGATGCTCGCGGGCAAGGGCGGCCGGGCCCTCGTCGTCTTCTGACCCCGGCCCCCGCGGCCTCACCCCCGGCGTCCGCCCGCGGTCCTCCCGGTCTTCTCCGGGCCGGCGCCCGCGTCCGGCGCCGGGGGTGCGGACGGCCGGGGGCGGGACCGGGAGACCGCCACCCCCGCCAGGCAGAGCGCGCCGCCCGCCAGCGTCAGCGGCCCGGGCAGCTCGCCCAGGACGGCCCAGGCCATCAGGACCACCAGGGCGGGCACGGCGTACGTGGTCGCGCCCATCCGCCCCGCGGTCGTCCGGGCCAGCGCGTACGCCCAGGTCGTGACGGCCAGCGCGGTCGGGAAGACCCCGAGGTAGACCATGTTCGCGGTCGCCGACAGCGGGGCCCGCGCCGCCTCCGTCACCAGCTGCCCGGCGAAGGGGAGGCAGGCGGCGGCGCCGATCGCGCAGCCGAACGCCGTCACCTGGAGCGCGCTCGCGTGGGCCAGCGCGGGCTTCTGCGCGACGACCCCGCCCGCGTACGTCACCGCCGCCACCAGGCAGAGCCCGACGCCCAGCGCCGAGGCGCGGCCGTCCTCGCCGGACATCGACAGGCCCACGGTCACCGCGCCCGCGAAGGAGACCGCCATGCCGGCGAGGAGCCGCGGCGGCAGCGCCTCCCCCAGGAAGCGGGAGCCGAGCAGGGCGATGAGGATCGGCCCGACGTTGACCAGCATCGCGGCCGTCCCGGCGTCCACCTCCTGCTCGCCCCAGTTCAGCGCCACCATGTACACGCCGAACCAGAGCACCCCGGAGACGAGGATCCCCGGCCAGGCGGCACGGGGCGGCAGCCCCTCCCGCCGGACCAGGAGGACGGCCCCGAGGACCACCGTCCCGGCGAGCAGCCGCCCGAGGGCGAGCGCGCCGGGGGAGTAGGCGGCCCCGGCGCTGCGGATGGAGACGAAGGCGGAGGCCCACAGGACGACGGTGACCCCGGCGGCGGCGAGCGCGAGCCGGTCGGAGGAAGCGGTTCTCGGCATGCCCCCGACAGTAGGGCCCGCACGCTTCGGCCCCCACCGCACGGTCCGTCGGCGGGGACGCGGAGGCTCAGCGCAGGGCGTCCGCCGCGATGCCGAGTTCCCGCCACAGGGCCCGCTCGCCCGCCGGGGTCACCTTCACCGCCCGCTCGGACCCGATCCGTACGCACCAGCCGCTGTCCAGCGCGTGCGCGCAGAGCGCCGCGCCCGCGAGGCCCGCGAGGTGCGGGCGGCGCTCGGTCCAGTCCAGGCAGCCGCGCGCGAGCGGCCGCCGGCCCTTCGGCGCGAGGGGGACGCCGAGTTCCGCGAACCACGCCAGGCCCCGGTCCGTGAGCGCGAACCCGGTGTCCTGGCGCAGCAGTCCGCGCGCGGTCAGCGCGTCCGTCACGGCGATGCCGAGCCGTCCGGCGAGGTGGTCGTAGCAGGTGCGGCCCCGGGCCATGGCCCGGCCGGCGCTCGCGGCCCGCAGCGACCGGGGCGCCTCGTCCGGGCCCGGCCCGGCGAGTCCGGCCAGCTCCTCCACGAGGTGCGCGATCCCGGGTCCGGCGAGCCGCACGTACCGGTGCCGGCCCTGCCGCTCCTCGGTCAGCACCCCGCCCGCGACCAGCTTCCCCAGGTGCTCGGTCGCGGTGGACGGCGCCACGCGCGCGTGGCGGGCCAGTTCCCCGGCCGTCCAGGCCCGCCCGTCGAGCAGGGCGAGCACCATCGCGGCCCGGCTCTCCTCCGCGAACAGCGCCGCGAACGCGGCGAGATCAGTGGCTCCCATGCCGCCAGCATCCCGCGCTCACGCTTCGGCCGCGCCCGAAACGTCCGCGAGCTTCTCGTACTGCGCGCCCAGGCCGTCGAGCAGCGCGCGCAGGCCCGTCGTGAAGGCTCCCTCGTCGACCTTCTCCCGGTGCTCCGCGAGGCGGTGCGCCTGGCCGAGGTGGGGATAGTCGGCGGGGTCGTACGCCGACTCGTCGTCGACGAAGCCGCGCGCGAAGGAGCCGAGGGCGGAGCCGGTGACGAAGTACCGCATCAGGGCGCCGATGTGGGTGGCCTGGGCCGGCGGCCAGCCGGCCCGGACCATCGCGCCGAAGACCGCGTCGGCGACCTTGAGGCCGGCCGGGCGGCGGCCCGGCCCCTGGGCGAGGACCGGGACGATGTGCGGGTGGTCGGCGAGGGCCGCCCGGTAGGAGAGCGCCCAGTCGTGCAGGGCGGTGCGCCAGTCCCGGGGGTCGTCCGGCGCGAACATCGACAGGTCGATCTTGGCGCTCACCGCGTCCGCGACCGCGTCCAGGATCTCGTCCTTGGTGCGGAAGTGGTTGTAGAGCGAGGGTCCGCTCACCCCGAGTTCGGCCGCGAGCCGCCGGGTGGAGAGGGCGGCCAGCCCCTCCGCGTCGACGAGCGCGCCCGCCGTCTCGACGATGCGGTCTCGGCTGAGCAGGGGCTTGCGCGGTCGGGCCATGGCGCACATAGTAGGCGTGCGCTCAAAAACTAGCAGTGGTAATTAAACGGAGGGGCGAGGTGGCATCGTGGATCTGGCGCTGAGCGAGGAGCAGGAGGACGTGCGGCGGCTCGCCGAGGACTTCGTCGCACGCGAGGTCGCCCCGTACGCCGCCGCGTGGGACCGCGCCGAGGAGGTGGACCGGGGCATCGTGAAGAAGCTCGGCGCCGTCGGCTTCCTCGGGCTCACGATCCCCGAGGAGTACGGCGGTTCGGGCGGCGACCACCTCGCGTACTGCCTCGTCACCGAGGAGCTGGGGCGCGGCGACTCCTCCGTGCGCGGCATCGTCTCCGTCTCCCTCGGCCTCGTCGCCAAGACCGTCGCCGCGTGGGGCACCGAGGAGCAGAAGCGGGCCTGGCTGCCCCGGCTCGCCTCCGGCGACGCCCTCGGCTGCTTCGGCCTCACCGAGCCCGGCACCGGCTCCGACGCGGGCAACCTGACCACCCGCGCCGTCCGCGACGGCGACGACTACGTCATCGACGGCGCCAAGATGTTCATCACCAACGGCACCTGGGCCGACGTCGTCCTGCTCTTCGCCCGCACCGGCGACGCCCCCGGCCACAAGGGCGTCTCCGCCTTCCTCGTCCCCGCCGACGCCCCCGGCCTCACCCGCCGCCCGGTCCACGGCAAGCTCGGCCTGCGCGGCCAGGCCACCGCCGAGCTCGCCCTGGAGGGCGTGCGCGTCCCGGCCTCCGCGATGCTCGGCCCCGAGGGGAAGGGCTTCTCCGTCGCCATGTCCGCCCTGGCCAAGGGCCGCATGTCGGTCGCGGCCGGCTGCGTCGGCATCGCCCAGGCCGCCCTCGACGCCGCCGTGCGCTACGCGGGGGAGCGCGAGCAGTTCGGCAGGCCCATCGCCTCGTACCAGCTCGTCCAGGAGCTCCTCAGCGACATCTCCGTCGACGTGGCCGCCGCCCGGCTGCTGACCTGGCGGGTCGCCGACCTGATCGACCGGGGCGAGGACTTCGCCACCGCCGCCTCCCAGGCCAAGCTGTACGCCTCCGAGGCCGCCGTCCGCGCCGCGAGCAACGCCCTCCAGGTCTTCGGAGGCTACGGCTACATCGACGAGTACCCGGTCGGCAAGCTGCTCCGGGACGCCCGCGTGATGACGCTCTACGAGGGCACCAGCCAGATCCAGAAGCTCATCATCGGCCGGGCGCTCACCGGGGTCTCCGCCTTCTGAGCCCGGTGCCCCAGGCCCGTCTGAGTATCCGGGCGGATGTGGCGGGTGCCCCGTCCGCCCGATGCTCTGCGCATGAGCGAGTCACAGGTCAAGCAGCAGAACACCGGCGCCTACCACGTGCAGGCCGTCATCTCCTTCGCGGTCGCCCTCGCCGCCGTCGCCATCGGGATCTACCAGCTGGAGGCGAGCGCCTGGGTGCGCGCCTTCCTCGCGGTCTCCGTCCTCTACCTCACCACCTCGGCCTTCACCCTCGCCAAGGTGGTCCGCGACCGGCAGGAGTCGGAGCGGATCGTCAGCCGGGTGGACCAGGCCCGCCTGGAGAAGCTCCTCGCCGAGCACGACCCCTTCCAGCAGAAGCTCTGAACGCCGCCCCGCCGGGCGTCCCGCGCACCCGATCTCTAAGCGCTTGCTCAGCTTCGTTGTATGGTGTTCGTCCTGACCGGTCCGAGGAGGAGTGTGGGATGAGCACGGCGGAGCAGACGCCCGGCGGCGAGGACGTGCCCTGGGGTGAGGTCGCGCCCGAGGCCGCCCGGAGGCTGCTGGTCGCGGCCGTCGAGGCCTTCGCCGAGCGCGGGTACCACGCCACCACCACCCGCGACATCGCCGGCCGCGCCGGGATGAGCCCGGCCGCGCTCTACATCCACTACAAGACCAAGGAAGAGCTGCTCCACCGGATCAGCCGCATCGGCCACGACAAGGCCCTGGAGATCCTCCGGGCCGCCGAGGCCCGCGACGGCTCCGCCGCCGGCCGGCTCGCCGACGCCGTGCGCTCCTTCGTCCGCTGGCACGCCGAGCACCACACCACCGCCCGGGTCGTCCAGTACGAGCTGGACGCGCTCGGCCCCGAGCACCGCGCCGAGATCGTGGAGCTGCGCCGCGAGACCGACGCCACCGTGCGCCGGATCATCGAACAGGGCGTGGCGGACGGCGAGTTCGACGCGGAGGACCCGCCGGGCACCACCGTCGCGGTGCTCTCGCTCTGCATCGACGTGGCCCGCTGGTTCAACCCCCGGGGCCGCCGGACGCCCGACGAGGTCGGCGCGCTCTACGCCGACCTCGTGCTCCGCATGGTGGGGTACCGGGCTCAGAAGTAGTAGCGCGAGACCGACTCGGCGACGCACACCGGCTTGTCGCCGCCCTCGCGCTCCACGGTCACCTTCGCGGTGACCTGCACCCCGCCGCCGGCCTCCTCCACCTTCGTCAGCACCGCCGTGGCGCGCAGCCGCGAGCCGACCGGCACCGGCGCGGGGAAGCGCACCTTCTCCGTGCCGTAGTTGAGGCCCATCCTCATGCCCTCGACCCGCAGCACCTGCGGCACGAAGAGCGGCAGCAGGGAGAGGGTCAGATAGCCGTGGGCGATCGTCGAGCCGAAGGGGCCCGAGGCGGCGCGCTCGGGATCCACGTGGATCCACTGGTGGTCGCCGGTGGCCTCGGCGAAGAGGTCGATCCGCTTCTGGTCGATCTCCAGCCAGTCGCTGTGCCCCAGCTGCTCGCCGACCCCCGCGCGCAGCTCCTCGGCGGAGGTGAAGATCCTCGGCTCGGCCATGTCCCCAGGTCCCTTCTCGTACGACATACCCAACGGTCTGTATCTAAGCGCTTGCTCAGCATGTGGGGTGGGGGCCCCGCTGTCAACGGACCAGTAGGGTTCGAGGGGTGCCGCAGATTCCAGAGAAGATCCACGAGCTCACCGTCGGCCAGCTCTCCGCCCGCAGCGGCGCCGCCGTCTCCGCCCTCCACTTCTACGAGGCCAAGGGGCTCATCAGCAGCCGCCGCACCAGCGGCAACCAGCGCCGTTACGCACGCGACGCCCTGCGGCGGGTCGCCTTCATCCGCGCCGCCCAGCGCGTCGGCATCCCCCTCGCCACCATCCGCGAGGCCCTCTCCGCCCTCCCGGAGGAGCGCACGCCGACCCGCGAGGACTGGTCCCGGCTCTCCGCCGCCTGGCGCACCGAGCTCGACGCCCGCATCACGCAGCTCGGCCGGCTCCGCGACCACCTGACGGACTGCATCGGCTGCGGCTGCCTCTCCCTGGAGAACTGCGTCCTGTCCAACCCCGACGACGTCATCGGCGAGAGCATGGCCGGCTCCCGCCTCCTCCCGCTGCGCAAGGAGAACCAGGAAACGGCCTAGACCGGCGTCGCCGCCCGCATCCGCTCCGCCGCGGAGCGGGCGCGGCGGCCGTCCGGCGGGAACGGGGGGCCTCCGGGCCGGTCCGCCCGGCCGGCCGCGTCACCGGCCGGGTCGCCCCGCCGGACCGCGCGGCACCGCCGCCGGCTTCCGTGCCCCCCCGGGTGCCACCCGGAGCCGCTGCGGCCCCGGCCGGGTCACGCCGCCGGGACCAGCGGCCGGGCGAGCCTCCCCCGGGCCCGGGCCAGCGCCCCCGGCGTGAGGACCGCCCGGGGCACCTCGACCCCGCAGTCCCCGCACACCGGCCCGTACCACGCCTGGTCCCCGGGATCGCCGCCCCACGCCATCCGCGTCCCCGCGCACAGCGGGCACGCCTCGCCCGGCCCGCGCTCCAGCGCCGTCACCAGCCGCCGCACCACCTCGGGCAGCGGATCCGTCGGATGGACGGCCGGATCGCCGCACCGCACCACGCCGTTGCCGCCCCACACGTCCCGGTGCCAGTCGTCCGTCGCCCCCAGCCCCCGCAGCCCGCCGTGCTTCTCGCGCCGGCGCCGGGCGGCGAACTCCTTCTCGTACGCGAGCCAGACCGCCCGCGCCTCCTCCAGCTCCTCCAGGGCGGCCACCAGCCGCGCCGGATCGAGCTCCCGGTCGTCGGGACCGAACCCGTGCCTGCGGCACAGGTGGTCCCAGGTCGCCCGGTGCCCGTAGGGAGCGAACCGCTCCAGGCACTTGCGCAGCGAGTATCTGCGCAGCGCCGTGTCGCAGCCCTGATCGCGCACCTGTCTCGCGAGACTCCGGAAACCGGCCATCGCTCGCCACCTCCGTCGCTGGTCCTTCGCGCATCCGCGGTACCAGAGGGACGAACGGCGGCGCCGCCGTGTTCCGCCCGGACGCCGAACGGGAGCCTTCTGGCGAGAAGACGCCACCGGGGCCGCGCGCTACCGGCGGCCCATCCGGGCCGCCGAGACCACCACCCGGGCCAGTTCGGGCCGCCGGACGTCGCCGTGCGAGCGGACCGCCTCCGCCGCGTCCACGCTCACGCAGCCCGAGGCCGGAACGCCGTCCCGCAGCACCGCCGCCAGCGTCCGCCGCGCCGCCCCCGGCACGCCCTGGACGCCGTCCCACCCGATCGCCCCCCACCGCGGGTCGCGCGCCACCAGCCGCCCCAGCGGCCCCGCCAGGGAGGCCGAGTCCCGCGCGGCGCGGGAGGCCAGCGGGTACAGGACCCCGAGGGCGGTGTCGTGGTGGGAGTGGCAGGCCACCACCGGCCCCCGCACCCGCAGCTGCATGTCCCGCAGCGCCCCCGACCGGTCCAGGTCGTGCGGCAGCCGGGCCGCGAACGCGTAGTGCGAGAAGGCGCCCTGGAGCAGCGTCATCGACCGGACCGGCCGGTGCGCCCCCGGCAGCCCGCGCAGCGCGTACGCGACGAGCCGGGCGCCCATGCTGTGCCCCACCAGGTGCACCCGCAGCCCCGGCGCGCCCCGCGCCACCTCCGCGAGCAGCGGCCCGAGCCCCCGCTCGCCCACCTGCCCCGCCCGCCGCTTCATCACGTAGTACGCGGCCTGCCGCAGCGCCTCACGGCCGCCCTTCCAGAGCCGCTCCGGCCCGTCCCCGGACACCGCCCCCGGCGCGGCCCCCGCCAGGGCGGTCCCCTCCGGCGCGGCCCCCGCCAGGACGGCCTCCTCCGGCGCGGTCTCCTCCAGGGCGGCGGCGAACAGGGCGCACACCTCCCGCGGATCCGCCGTCAGGAAGTCCGGCACCCCGCCGCCGGCCAGGACCCCCTCGCCCACCCCGGCCAGCTCCCGCAGCAGCGCCCCGAACTCCCGGAACGCCGCCTCCTCCGGCGGCGCCAGCGCCAGCAGCTCGGTGAGCCGGACGACCGTCCGCTCCTTCTCCGGCAGCGTCGTCACCAGCGCCCGGAAGTCCGGCACCGGCTCGTCCGTGAACATCATCGAGGGCCAGACCACGCCCGCGTACCCCGCCTCCACCCCCGGTGCCAGCAGCCCCGGGAAGGGCGCGAAGAACTCCGAGTACATCCGGGTGGCCCCGGACGGCGAGTTGTTCCAGCCGTGCGCGAACACCACCAGGTCCGTCACCCCCCGCCGCGCCAGCGCGACCAGTTCGGCCGCCTGCCCGGCCGGACCGTCCCCGTCCTTGTCGAAGACGATCTCCCGGTACGGATCCACACTCATCCCGCTCACGGCCCGCCCGTCCCTCCCCGTCGAGGAAGCGCCCAGGGGCCGCGTCCCGCAACCCCTGGGCAGCATGCCCGGATCCGGCCGCCCCCAGACTTCCGGCGGCGGCCGGAAACCGGGCCTCAGCGCAGCCGGGCGGCGGTGACCGCCGGGAAGTGGACCAGCCCGTCGTACGCGGCGGGGAGCCGGACCGAGGGGGTCGTGCCGGGCCAGGGGAAGGCGGTCCCGATGTTCCGGACCGGCCGCGGCTCCGCGAGCCACGCGTGGGCGGCCGGCGCCGTCCGCCGCAGGTCGAGCAGGAAGGGGCCGGAGGCCACCCGGTCCAGGGTCTCCGCGGCGCTGCCCGGCCCCTGCGGGCCCACGGTGAAGACGCGCAGCGGCTCCCCGGGAGCCTCCGTGTCGTGCGCGGTGAACGACCCCCGCCCGAAGGAGGCGCCGATCGTCACGTACCCCCGGCCGAGGAGGTCCCGCAGGAACGCCCCCTGCGTGCGCGGGTAGTGGGCGGGCGTGAGGGACTCGTACGCCACGTGCCCGTTGTGCGCGGAGAGGACCATCCGGTCGCCGGTGTGCCGCTGCCACCAGGCGGTGTTCTCGGCCATGACCCGGTCCCGGTAGAGCATGGCCGCCGCGCTCCCCTCCTCGCTGTGCAGGTCGTGCGCGAACTCGGTGCCGATCTGGGCGACGGCCCGGGCGTGCTGCACCGCCCACAGGTGCGCCTCGCGGGCCGCCGCGCCCTTGCCCGGCCGCTGCTCCGCCAGGAGCTCCAGGGCCCGGTTCACGTCCGCGGCCATCTTCCGCCGCTCGCCGAGCGGCCTGGCCATGTACCCCTTCATCCAGCTCTCCACCTCGCCGGTGGGCCGGGAGTCCCGGTAGAGCTCCCGGAAGCGGGGGAGGAGACCGGGGTGGTTCCCGCCCACGTACGCGGTGACGGCGTCGAAGAGGTTCGGCCCGGCGTAGCCGAGGTCGTTGCCCATGAAGCGGACCCGGCGGTCCGGGTGGGCCTGGTTGTGCCGGCGCATCCAGCGGAAGAGGTCGAGGTACTCCTCGGTGTTCCAGAGCCGGTACGACTCCTGGAACTCGTCCTGCATGATCCGCTCGATGTCGCCCTCGCCGGTGGTCACCCACCGGTCGATCAGGAGCCCCGTGGACCAGCTGGCCTCCAGGGCGAAGGTGGTGAACCCCTTCTCCTCCACGAGGTGTTCGAAGATCCGGTGCTTGGCGGTGAAGAACTCGGCCGAGCTGTGGGTGGCCTCCCCGATGCCGACGACCTTCGCCCCGCCGACCAGCCGGTCGAGGGCCCGCGGGTCGTCCAGGGGGCGGGCGGTGCGGGCGAGTTCGCGGGCGGGATCGGCGCCGGCCGCCGGCCGCGCGGGCGCGGTGGCGGCGGCGCCCGGCACGGTGGCGGCGAGACAGGCGGCGGCGAGCAGTCCGACCAGGGACAGGCGGCGGAAGGAGAGAGGTTTCATGGGCCCAGCCTCTCCGTCCGGCCGCCCGCCGGGACATCCCGGCCGCCCCCGCTTCGGTACGGGGGACAACCCCCGTCACCGGTACAGCAGATGCTCCCGCCGCACCGACCGGAAGGCCGCCAGGTCCTCGGTCCACGAGCCCACGACCTCGTCGGTGTCCGCGCCCGCGTCGATCAGGGTGCGGACCCGGGTGGAGCCGGTGAGCTTGTCGATCCAGTGGTCGGCGCGCCAGGCGAAGCCGGACCAGGAGCGGCGGGCGGTGACCAGGAGGGCGATGCCGGTGCGGACCGGGTCGAAGGTCTCGCGGTCGTGGACGTGGAGCTGGACGCCGCCGGCCGTGCGGCCCTGGAACTTGGAGAAGGTCGGCGCGAAGTACGCCTCGCGGAACCGGACCCCGGGCAGCTCCAGCGCGTTCGCCGCCTCCGCCCAGCGGCGGTCGATCCCCTCCGCGCCGAGGAGTTCGAAGGGGCGGGTGGTGCCCCGGCCCTCGGAGAGGTTGGTGCCCTCGAAGAGGCAGGTGCCCGCGTAGACGAGCGCGGTCTCCGGGGTCGGCATGTTCGGGCTCGGCGGCACCCAGGGCAGCCCGGTGGCGTCGAAGAAGTCCGCCCGCCGCCACCCCGTCATCCGGACCGTCTCCAGCTTCACCGGCCGGGCCAGGAACTCGGCGTTGAACAGGAGGGCCAGCTCCGCCACCGTCATCCCGTGCGCCTGCGCGATCGGCTCGCGCCCGACGAAGGTGGCGAACGCCCGGTCCAGGACCGGGCCGAGGGCCGCCCGGCCGCTCACCGGGTTCGGCCGGTCCAGGACCACGAACCGCTTCCCGGCCAGCTCCGCCGCCGCCATGCAGTCGTACAGCGTCCAGATGTAGGTGTAGAAGCGGGCGCCCGCGTCCTGGATGTCGAAGACGACGGTGTCGACGCCGGAGGCGGTGAAGACGTCCGCGAGCGCCCGGCCGCTCTTCAGGTACGTGTCGTAGACCGGCAGCCCGGTCGCGGGATCGTCGTGCCGCCCCTCCGAGCCGCCCGCCTGCGCGGTGCCCCGGAAGCCGTGCTCGGGCCCGAACACGGCCACCAGGTCGACCCGTTCGTCGGCGTGCATCACGTCCACCAGGTGCCGGGCGTCCGGCGTGATCCCGGTCGGGTTGGTGACGACGCCGACCCGCTCGCCGGCCAGGAGCGCGTACCCGTCCGCCGCGAGCCGCTCGAAACCGGTCCGTACGCGCGCGTGCCCCCGGCCCGGGTCCGCCGCGGCGGGGGCGGCCGTGACGGCCAGCGCCCCTCCGGCGGTCAGCGCCGCTCCGGCGGCCAGCAGATCCCGGCGTGACGGCTTCATCCGCCTCATGCGTGACATGGGCACGCAGGCTAGCGCTCCTGACGGCCCGGGGGAACGAGGCGTGCGGAAGCCGCGCGGCGGACCGCCGGGTCTTCCACCCTTCCATACCGACCGGTTAGTCTGCCCGGGTCAGCCGAACCGCGACCGAGCCGAACCATCTGGAGGGGTCCATGAACGCGGCCACGCACGAGCTCCGGGACGCCGCCGTCGTCGTCACCGGGGCGGGCGGCGGCATCGGCGCCGCCCTCGCCCGGCGCTTCGCCGCCGAGGGCGCCCGCGTCGTCGTCAACGACCTCGATCCCGACCGCGCCGAGGCCGTCGCCGCCGAACTCGGCGCCGTCGCCGTCCCCGGCGACGCCTCCGCGATCGTCGACGAGGCCCGCGCGGCCCTCGGCGGCACCGTCGACGTCTGGTGCGCCAACGCCGGGGTCGCCTCCGGCGGCGACGCCTTCGCCGACGAGGACGTCTGGGCCACCGCCTGGGACGTCAACGTCATGGCCCACGTCCGCGCGGCCCGCGCCCTGCTCCCCGACTGGCTGGAGCGCGGCACCGGCCGCTTCGTCTCCACCGTCTCCGCCGCCGGCCTGCTCACCATGATCGGCGCGGCCCCGTACAGCGTCTCCAAGCACGGCGCCTACGCCTTCGCCGAATGGCTCTCCCTCACCTACCGCCACCGCGGCCTGAAGGTCCACGCCATCTGCCCGCAGGGCGTCCGCACCGACATGCTCGCCGCCACCGGCTCGGCCGGCGACCTCGTGCTCGTCCCCACCGCCGTCGAGCCCGAAGCCGTCGCCGACGCCCTCCTCGACGCCGTCGCCGCCGACCGCTTCCTCGTCCTCCCGCACCCGGAGGTCGCCGACTACTACCGGCACCGCGCGGAGGACCCCGAGCGCTGGATCGGGGGCATGAACAAGCTCCAGCGGCACTGGGAGGCGGGCGCGCGGTAGCGCACCCGGCGACGGATGGGAAGATCTACCGACGGACACCCCGGCCACCAGGGACGGGGACGGCGAACCGGAAGGCGGCGGAGCATGGCCAGGACGACGGACGAGGACGGCGTTCCCGTCCCCCAGAGGCTCCTCGCCGCCGCCACCCGGCTCTTCGCCGAGCGGGGCTACGACCGCACCTCCGTCCAGGAGATCGTCGAGGCGGCCGGCGTCACCAAGGGCGCCCTCTACCACTACTTCGGCTCCAAGGAGGACCTCCTCCAGGAGGTGTACGCGCGCGTGCTCCGCCTCCAGCAGGAGCGGCTCGACGCGTTCGCGGACGCCGACGCGCCCGTCGAGGAGCGGCTGCGCGCCGCCGCCGCCGACGTCGTCGTCACCACCATCGAGAACCTCGACGACGCCTCGATCTTCTTCCGCTCCATGCACCACCTGAGTCCGGAGAAGAACAAGCAGGTCCGCGCCGAGCGCCGCCGCTACCACGAGCGCTTCCGCGCCCTCGTGGAGGAAGGCCAGCGGGCGGGCGTCTTCTCCTCCGCCACGCCCGCCGACCTCGTCGTGGACTACCACTTCGGCTCGGTGCACCACCTGTCCACGTGGTACCGCCCGGACGGACCGCTGACCCCGCAGCAGGTCGCCGACCACCTCGCCGGCCTCCTGCTGCGGGCCCTGCGCCCCTGAGCCCTCAGAGGTAGCGCTTCAGCTCGCGGCGGGCCAGCGACCGCTGGTGCACCTCGTCCGGCCCGTCCGCGAGCCGCAGGGTCCTGGCCGCCGCCCACAGCTCGGCGAGCGGGAAGTCCTGCGAGACGCCGCCGGCGCCGTGCGCCTGCACCGCCTTGTCGATGATGTCCACCACCGCGCGCGGGGTGGCGATCTTGATCGCCTGGATCTCGGTGTGGGCGCCCTTGTTGCCGACGGTGTCCATCAGCCAGGCCGTCTTCAGGACGAGCAGCCGCAGCTGCTCGATCGTCACCCGCGCGTCCGCGATCCAGTTCTGCACCACGCCCTGCTGGGCGAGGGTCTTGCCGAAGGCGGTACGGGAGACGGCCCGCCGGCACATCAGCTCCACCG
The DNA here is from genome assembly GCF_040636735.1 of Streptomyces sp. NPDC035033. Taxonomy (NCBI): domain Bacteria; kingdom Bacillati; phylum Actinomycetota; class Actinomycetes; order Kitasatosporales; family Streptomycetaceae; genus Streptomyces; species Streptomyces sp. NPDC035033. Next base: position 15,119 of record NZ_JBEZUZ010000050.1, read on the forward strand.
CCCGCTCGGCCATGCCGATCAGCCGCATGCAGTGGTGGATCCGGCCCGGCCCGAGCCGGGCCTGCGCGATGGCGAAGCCGCCGCCCTCCTCGCCGATCAGGTTCGCGGCCGGGACCCGCACGTTCTCGAAGACGACCTCGGCGTGACCGCCGTGGTAGTGGTCCTCGTAGCCGTACACCCGCATCGCCCGGCGCACGGTGACGCCCGGGGTGTCGCGCGGGACCAGGATCATCGACTGCTGGCGGCGCGGGTCGGGCCCGTCAGGGCCCTCGGCAGTCGCTGACTTGCCCATCACGATGAAGACCTTGCAGTCCGGGTTCATCGCCCCGGAGATGTACCACTTGCGCCCGTCGATCACGTACCCGTCCCCGTCCCGCCGGATCCGGGTCTCGATGTTGGTCGCGTCGGACGACGCCACCTCGGGCTCGGTCATCGCGAAGGCCGAGCGGATTTCGCCCGCGAGCAGCGGCTCCAGCCACTGCTTCTTCTGCGCCTCGTCGCCGAACTGGGCGAGCAGCTCCATGTTCCCGGTGTCCGGGGCGGCGCAGTTGAGGGCGGTCGGCGCGAGCTGCGGGCTGCGGCCGGTGATCTCGGCGAGCGGGGCGTACTGGAGGTTGGTGAGGCCCGCCCCGTACTCCTCGTCCGGGAGGAAGAGGTTCCACAGCCCCCGCCGCTTGGCCTCGGCCTTCAGCTCGGCCACCACCGGCGGCTCGTCCCACGGCGAGGCGAGCCCGGCCCGCTGCTCCTCGGCGACGGCCTCGGCGGGGTACACGTGCTCGTCCATGAAGGCGAGGAGCCGGGCGCGCAGCTCCTCGGTGCGGGCGTCGTAGGCGAAGTCCATGGCGGTTCAGCCCTCCTGAAGGGTGGTCAGGCCGTGCTCGATGAAGACGGGGACGAGGTCGCCGATGCGGTCGAAGCCGGCGCCCACGGTCTGCCCGAGGGTGTAGCGGTAGTGGATGCCCTCCAGGATCACGGCGAGCTTGAACCAGGCGAAGGCCGTGTACCAGGAGAGGGCGGAGACGTCCCGGCCGGAGCGGGCGGCGTACCGCTCGACCAGTTCGGCGGCCGGGGGGTGGCCCGCGGCGGTCGCGGTCGTCGAGATCGGCGAGCCGGGCAGGTCCAGCGGGGTGCTGTACATGACGAGCAGACCGAGGTCGGTGAGCGGGTCGCCGAGCGTGGACATCTCCCAGTCCAGCACCGCCCGGATCCGGTCGTCCTCGCCGACCAGGGCGTTGTCGAGCCGGTAGTCGCCGTGGACCACGGTGGGCGCGGGGGATTCGGGCAGCGCGCGGCCGAGGGCGGCGTGCAGCTCCTCGATCCCGGGCAGCTCGCGTCCGCGGGAGGCGGCGAGCTGCTTGCCCCAGCGGCGCAGCTGCCGGTCGAGGAAGCCCTCGGGCCGGCCGAAGTCGCCGAGCCCGACGGCTTCCGGCTCCACCGCGTGCAGGTCGACGAGCGTGTCGACCAGGGCGTGCACGGCGGCGCGGGTGCGCTCCGGGCCGAGCGGGGCCAGCTGGGAGGCCGAGCGGTACGGGGTCCCCTCGACGAACTCCATCACGTAGAAGGGCGCGCCGAGCACCGACTCGTCCTCGCACAGCAGCACCGTGCCCGGCACCGGGACCGGGGTCCCGCCGAGGGCGCTGATCACCCGGTGCTCGCGCCGCATGTCGTGCGCGGTGGCCAGCACGTGGCCGAGCGGGGGGCGGCGCACCACCCAGCGGCCGGTGCCGTCGGTGACGGCGTACGTCAGGTTGGAGCGGCCGCCTTCGATCAGCCGGGCCTCCAGGGGGCCGGCGACCAGGCCCGGCCGCTCGCGGTCGAGGTGGTGGCGCAGGCGCTCGGGGTCGAGGCCGGGCGGCGGGGCGGAGTGGCTCATCGGGCGTACCTCCGGTGGGTCGGTCGGTCGGCGTTCATGATGACCGACCAGTCGGTATGTCGTCCAGGGGGGTCCCCGAACGCGGTGGGGGCGGGGCCCGGGCCCCGCCCCCACCGGACGGCCTCCCCGCTCACGCGTGGCAGGCCACCGGCACGCCCCCGTTCATCGCCGCCATGTCGCCGAAGACCGTCACCGGGTCGAGCGGGTGCCCCTCCGGAAGCCCGTCCAGCTCCGCGTACGCCCGGTGCAGGTTCGCCACCAGCCGCTCGCTCTCCCGCCACGCGCCGAACTCGCCCGGCTCCGCCCGGCGGGCGGTCTCCAGCGGCGGGTCCCCTTTGGCGTGCCCCTCGGCGGCCAGCTCCGCCACCCACCGCAGATACCGCTCGGTGGCGTCGTACGCGCCGGGGTCCGTCACCGGCCCGTGCCCCGGCACCACCCGCTCCGCGTCCAGCGACCGCAGCACCTCCAGCGCGCGCAGCGAGCCGGCCAGCGAGCCCATCGGCAGGAACGGCGTCCCGCCCTGGAAGACCAGGTCGCCGGTGAAGACCACGCCCTGCTCCGGCAGGTGCACGATCGAGTCGCCGGTGGTGTGCGCGGGACCCGGGTGCACCACCCGCACCTCGATCCCGCCCGCGTACACGGTCATCCGGTCGCGGTAGGTGAGGTCCGGCGGAGTGATCTCGACCCGGCCGAAGTCGGTCGCCGGCCAGAGCAGGTGCAGCTGGTGCCCGGCGGCCAGCTGTTCGGCCCGGCAGTTCTCGTGCCCGACGATCCGCGCCTCCGGCCGGAAGACGCCGTTGCCGTAGGTGTGGTCGCCGTGGTGGTGGGTGTTGACGACCGTGCGCGGCAGCGGCAGCCCCGCGGCGAGCACCGCCTCGCGCAGCAGCAGGGCGCGCCGCTCGGTGGCGGTGGTGTCGACGAGCAGCGACTCGTCCGCGCCGCCGAGGAAACCGGCGTTGTTCAGGCACCAGCCGCCGTCGGGCTGGACGTAGGCGTGGACGTGCGGCGCGAGCGTGACCACGTACGGATCGGTGGCAGGCACGGGGCTCCCCCGGGAAGAAGATCGACGAAACAGGGGAAGCCTGCCACCGCGGGACCCGCCGGGGGGCCGGTTCCCGAGGACCGGCCCGCCTCCCGGCCGCGCCGCCGGGCCCGCTCCGCCCGGTCCCGTCCTCCGCCGGCCCGTCCGGCTTGCGCAGCGCCCCGCCTCCGCCGAGGGTCGGAACCATGAAGGCGATCAGCTACCGCCGGTACGGCGGCCCCGAGGTCCTGGAGTACGGCGAGCTGCCCGACCCGAAGGTCGGACCCGACGAGGTCCTGGTCGAGGTCCGGGCGGCGGCGGTCAACCCGGTCGACTGGAAGGCGCAGGCCGGCTACCTCGACGGCATGATCGACGCCGTCTTCCCCGTCGTCCCCGGCTGGGACGTCTCCGGCGTCGTCGTCCGGCCCGGCGTCTCCGTCACCGAATGGGCGGAGGGCGACGAGGTGATGGGGTACGTGCGGGAGGACGTCCTCTCCCACGGCACCTTCGCCGAGTACGTCGCCGCCCCGATCCGCACCCTCGCCCGCAAGCCGCGCACCTGCTCCTTCGAGGAGGCCGCCGGACTGCCCCTGGCCGGCCTCACCGCCTACCAGGCCCTGCGCACCGCCCTCTCGGTGCGGCCGGGGGAGACGGTCCTCGTGCTCGCCGCGGCCGGCGGGGTCGGCTCCATGGCCGTGCAGATCGCCCGGCACCTCGGCTGCCGGGTCCTCGGCGCCGCCCGCGCGTCCGGCCGGGAGCGGGTGACGGCGCTCGGCGCCGAGTTCGTCCTCTTCGACGAACCCTCCTTCGCCCACCGGGTCCGGGAGCTCGCCCCGCACGGCGTCGACGCGGTCCTCGACACCCTCGGCGGCCCCTTCCTCCAGCACGCGGCGAAGCTGCTGGCCCCCGGCGGCCGGCTCGCCTCCATCGCCGACGGCGAGGTCCTGGCGCTCGGCGGCCGCTACTACTGGGTGCGCCCCGACGCCGCCGACCTGGCCGCCCTCGCCGACCTCGCCGACGAGGGCGTCCTGGACGTCCGGGTGGCGAAGACCTTCCCGCTGGAACGGGCGGCCGACGCCCAGCGCGCCAACGCCGAGGGCGGCCTCCAGGGCAAGGTCGTCGTCACCGTCCCGTAGGGCCCGCGGCCCCGGCCGCCGGCGCCGCGGTCACCAGAGCAGCACCGCCCCGCACACCGCCAGGGCCACCGTGCACCCGGCCGCCAGCAGCGCGCCCCGCGCCGACAGGACGGGCGGCCGGGCGGTGTCCAGGGCCCGGATCCGCCGGTGGGTCACGGCCAGGAAACCGATCCACAGCAGCGCCGCGAGGGCCGGCCCGGCCACGTGGGCGGCCGTGGTGCCGCCCATGAGGGCCAGCTTGATCCCCAGCACCGCCACGACCGTGTACGACAGGGTGGTGCGCCGCCAGGCGAGCCGGGTCCGCTCCGGCTGGAGCCCGGGGTCGCGGGCCTCGTCCCCGGCCCCGGCCGGCCCGCCCACTACCCGGCCCGGCCGAAGACCACGAGCCCCACCATCGCGACCGCCACCACGGCCACCACGAGGCTCAGCACCGCCGGGAAGCGGGAGACGGGAAGGTCCTCGCCCCGGCGCATGGCCCGCTCGCAGCGGATCCAGTGGTTCACCGCACGCAGCGCGCACAGCACGCCCGCGGCGAGCAGCGCGAGCGCGAGCCCGACCCGGACCGCCCAGCGCAGGTCCGGCAGGAACTGGTCGACGGCGAAGCCGCCGCCGATGAGCGCGAGCGCCGTCCGGATCCAGGCGAGGAAGGTCCGCTCGTTGGCGAGGGAGAAACGGTAGTCGGGGGTCTCGCCCTCGTCCCGGATCCGCCGCGGCGCGAACCACAGCCGCAGGCTCTGCACGAATTCACTCACCCCGGCACCCTAACGGCCCGCCCCCGACGGCACCCGTCCCCGGGACCGCGCCCACCGGCGCCCCGCCCGGGTCCGGCCCGCTCCGCGCCTACCGCCCCCGCCGCGCCGTCAGCCGTTCGTACGCGGCGAGGCCGTCCGGCACCCACTCCCAGGCCCCGGGGGCGCCGGGCAGCCGCTCCCGCAGCTCGTCCTCGGTGAGGAAGGCGTGCCAGGCGACCTCCTCCGCCTGGGGCCGCACCGGCAGGTCGCAGCGGACCTCGTACACGGACGACCACCACTTCCCGGCCACGCCCCCGGAGTCGTACAGGAACTTGAACAGGAAGGCGGGCCGGGGGAGCCCGGAGACGCCCAGCTCCTCCTCGGCCTCGCGCAGCGCCGCGTCGTCGTAGGACTCGCCGGCGCCGACGACCCCGCCGACGAACAGGTCGTACATCGACGGGAAGACCAGCTTGGTCGGGGTCCTGCGGTGGACGAAGACCCGGCCCTCGGCGTCCCGCACCCGGATGAAGGTGCAGCGGTGGATCAGGCCCCGCGCGTACACCTCACCGCGCGGGGCCCGGCCGATCACCCGGTCCTGCTCGTCGACGACGTCGAGTACTTCTTCGGAGGCGCTCATGGCCCCATCAAAGCAGCCGGGCCCCGGGGTTCACTGCCCCATGACGTACTTGACCGTCGGGCCGGTGGTCCAGCCGCCGTCCACGGCGAGCTCGGCGCCCGTCACGTACGAGGCGGCGTCCGAGAGCAGGAAGACGACCGCGCCGGCGATCTCGTCGGCCTCGCCGACCCGGCCCATCGGCGTGTTCGGGTACATGCCCTCGCCGCGCCGGATGCCGACCGAGGCGGTCATCGGCGTGTAGGTCATGCCCGGGTGGACCGAGTTGACGCGGATCCTCGAGGTGCCGAGCTCCACCGCGCCGATCTTGGTGAGGCCGCGCACGCCCCACTTGGAGGCGCCGTAGCCGGCGGTCAGCGCGAGGCCCATCAGGCCGGCCGCGGAGGAGATGTTGACGATGGAGCCGCCGCCGGCCTCCCGCATCACCGGGATCGCGGCCTTCATGCCGATGAAGACGCCGGTGAGGTTGATGTCGAGGACCTTGCGGAAGTGCTCGACGCTCTCGGTCTCCAGGAGGGCGCCGGTGGAGATGCCGGCGTTGTTGACGAGGCCGTGCAGCGCGCCGAACTCGGCGACGGCGTACGCGACGGCCGCCGCCCACTCCTCCTCGGAGGTGACGTCGTGGTGGAGGAAGCGGGCGCGCTCGCCGAGCTCCGCGGCGGTCGCCTTCCCGTCCTCGTCGAGGACGTCGGTGATCACCACGTTCGCGCCGGCGGCGACGGCCTGGCGGGCGGCCTCGGCGCCCAGGCCGCGGGCGCCGCCGGTGACGAGGACGGTCTTGCCGGTGAGGTCGTTCATGAGAAGTCCTTTTCTGGGGGTTCAGGCCGTCCGGGGCGGTGCGGCCCGCAGGAGCGCGGTGGTGGTCCCGACGAGATCGGCGAGGAAGAGCGCCCGGCTCGTGAGCGGCTCCGTCCCGTCGAGGTACTGCCGGGCCCGGTCGGCGAGGGCCGCGCCCACCACCGTGAGGGCCAGGTCGACGCGCTCGCGGACCAGCGGCTCCGGCAGCCCGTCGGCGGCCAGCCGCTCGGCCACGCGCTCGATCAGCGCCCAGTAGGCGGTGCCGGCCAGGGTGGGGTGCGGGGTGCGGGAGCGGATGCCGCTCTCGTGGCTGAGCTGTGCGGAGATCCGCAGGCAGCGGCGGCCCCGCTCGGTCTCCAGCTCGCTCGCCTCGGCGGTGACGAGGGCCGTGATCAGCTCGCGCACGCCGGCCTCCTCGTCGTACCCGAGGGAGACGAGCACCCGCTCGGTACGGGCCAGCCGGCCGGCCATGACCGCGTCGAGGAGCCCGGCGCGGGAGCCGAAGTGGTACTGGACGGCCGACGGGTTGGCCTGTCCGGCGAGCCGCGTGATGTCCCGCAGCTGGGCGCCGTCGACGCCCTGGGCGGCGAAGAGTTCCTCCGCCGCGCGGATCAGTTTGTCCCGGGTCCCGGGCCCCGACGTCCTTGCCATGCGTCCATGTTAATGCTCGACATTAAAAAACGGGAGGGGCCGGCGGAGCCCGGACGGTTGACTCGATACATCCGTGTATCCAAGATGCGGTCCATGTCCTACGACGCAGACGTGATCGTGATCGGAGCGGGCCTCGCCGGCCTGGTGGCCACCGCCGAGCTGGTCGAGGCGGGCCGGTCCGTGATCCTCCTGGACCAGGAGCCCGAGCAGTCCCTCGGCGGCCAGGCCCACTGGTCCTTCGGCGGGCTCTTCCTCGTCGACTCGCCCGAACAGCGCCGGCTGCGCGTCCGGGACAGCCACGCGCTCGCCCTCCAGGACTGGATGGGCACCGCCGGCTTCGACCGCCCCGAGGACGACTGGGCCCGCCGCTGGGCCGAGGCGTACGTGGACTTCGCCGCCGGCGAGAAGCGCTCCTGGCTCCACGCGCGCGGGGTCCGCTTCTTCCCGGTCGTCGGCTGGGCCGAGCGCGGCGGCTACGACGCCACCGGGCACGGCAACTCCGTCCCCCGCTTCCACATCACCTGGGGCACGGGCCCCGGCCTCGTCGCCCCCTTCGAGCGCCGGGTCCGCGAGGGCGCCGCCCGCGGCCTCGTCACCTTCCGCTTCCGCCACCGGGTCACCGCCCTCGGCCGCACCGACGGCACCGTCGACACCGTCTCCGGCGAGATCCTGGAGCCCTCGGACGCCGAGCGCGGCACCGCCAGCAGCCGCACCGCCACCGGCTCCTTCGAGCTGCGGGCCCAGGCGGTGATCGTCACCACCGGCGGCATCGGCGGCAACCACGACCTGGTCCGCGCCCAGTGGCCCGCCCGCCTCGGCACCCCGCCCGCGAAGCTGCTCTCCGGCGTCCCCGCCCACGTCGACGGCCTGATGCTCGGCATCGCGGAGAAGGCGGGCGCCCGGCACGTCAACCGCGACCGGATGTGGCACTACACCGAGGGCATCGAGAACTGGAACCCGATCTGGGCCCGGCACGGCATCCGCATCCTGCCCGGCCCGTCCTCCCTCTGGCTCGACGCCACCGGCAAGCGGCTCCCGGTGCCGCTCTTCCCCGGCTTCGACACCCTCGGCACCCTCGAACACATCATGCGGACCGGCCACGACCACACCTGGTTCGTCCTCGACCGGCGGATCATCGGCAAGGAGTTCGCCCTCTCCGGTTCCGAGCAGAACCCCGACCTCACCGGCAAGTCCGTCCGCGACGTCCTCGGCCGCGCCCGCGCCGACGTCCCCGGCCCCGTCCGGGCCTTCATGGACCGCGGCGCCGACTTCGTCGTCGAGGACGACCTCTCCGCCCTCGTCCGCGGCATGAACCGGATCACCGGCCAGGACCTGATCGACGAGGCCGCGCTCCGCCGCGAGATCACCGCCCGCGACCGGGAGGTCGCCAACCCCTTCACCAAGGACCTCCAGATCACCGCGATCCGCGGCGCCCGCGGCTACCTGGGCGACCGGCTCATCCGCACCGCCGCCCCGCACCGCATCCTCGACCCGAAGGCCGGCCCGCTGATCGCCGTCCGCCTCAACATCCTCACCCGCAAGTCCCTCGGCGGCCTCCAGACCGACCTCTCCTCCCGCGTCCTCACCGAGACCGGCGAACCCCTCCCCGGCCTGTACGCGGCGGGCGAGGCCGCCGGTTTCGGCGGCGGCGGCGTCCACGGCTACCGCTCCCTCGAAGGCACCTTCCTCGGCGGCTGCGTCTTCTCCGGCCGCGCGGCCGGCCGGGCGGCGGCCGCGGCGACGGCCTGACCGCACGGACGAAGGGCCCCGGACCTCCGAGGAGGTCCGGGGCCCTTGTCGCGGCACCGGCGGCGCTACAGCACCAGCGACAGCAGCAGCACGAAGACCAGGCCCACCACCGAGATGATGGTCTCCATCACCGACCAGGTCTTGATCGTCTGGCCGACGTTCATGCCGAAGTACTCCTTCACCAGCCAGAAGCCGGCGTCGTTGACGTGGCTGAAGAAGAGCGAGCCGGCGCCGATCGCGAGCACCAGGAGCGCCGTCTCGCCGGTGGACATCCCCGCGGCGAGCGGGGCCACCAGGCCCGCCGCCGAGATCGTCGCGACCGTGGCGGAGCCCGTCGCGAGCCGGATGGCGACGGCGATCAGCCAGGCCAGGAGCAGGGCCGGGATCGACCAGTCCTTGGAGAGGTCCAGGATCATCTGGCCGACGCCGATGTCGATCAGGGTCTGCTTGAAGCCGCCGCCCGCGCCGACGATCAGCAGCACGCCGGCGATCGGGGCGAGGGACTTCTCGACCGTCGAGGACAGCCGCTCCTTGGTGAAGCCGGCCGCGCGGCCCAGCGTGAACAGGGCCACTATGACGGCGGCGAGCAGCGCGATCAGCGGCGAGCCGATGACGTCGGTGACCTTCTGCACGGCGTTCTCGGGGTCGTCGACCACGATGTCGACGAGCGCCTTCACCAGCATCAGGACCACCGGCAGCAGCACGGTGGCGACGGTGACGCCGAAGCCGGGGCGCTTCTCCAGGTCCTCGGAGGGACGCGCCGGGATCATGTGCTCGGGCGCCTGGATGTCCACCCAGCGGGCCGCGTACCGGGAGAAGAGCGGACCCGCGATGATCACGGTCGGGATCGCGACGACCAGGCCGAGGGCGAGGGTGACACCCAGGTTGGCGCCGACGGCGTCGATCGCGACGAGCGGGCCGGGGTGCGGCGGGATGAGCCCGTGCATCACGGACAGGCCGGCCAGGGCCGGGACGCCGATCCGCATCAGCGAGTAGTTGCCCCGCTTGGCGACCATCAGGACCACCGGGATCAGCAGCACGATGCCGACCTCGAAGAAGAGCGGCAGGCCGATCACGGAGGCGATCAGGACCATCGCCCACGGCATGGACCGCCTGCTCGCCTTCGCCAGGATCGTGTCGACGATCTGGTCGGCGCCGCCCGAGTCGGCGAGCAGCTTGCCGAGGATCGCGCCGAGCGCGATCAGCACGCCCACGCCGGCCACGGTGTTGCCGAGCCCGGTGCTGAACGACTTGATGGTGTCCGCGAGCGGGGCGCCGGCGAACGCGCCGAGCGCGAGCGAGCCGATGGTCAGCGCCAGGAACGCGTGCAGCTTGAACTTGGTGATGAGCAGGACGATGACGGCGATGCCGGCGAGCACGGCGATGCCCAGCTGGGCGTTGCCGGCCGAGGTGATCGGCTCGACGGCGTCCGCTGCCAGCATCTCGACGCTGAGACTGGTCACGGTGGGTCCCTTGGGGGTCGAAGGGGAGGAAGGGGGGAAGGGGGGAAGGGGAGGGAGGAGGAGGGGACGGATCAGAAGAGCGGTACGGGCCGGTCGAAGGCCCGCAGCGCGGCCACCGCGCGGGCGGCGATCTCCTCCGGGGTCCCGGAGACGTCGACGGCGACGCCGGCCTCGTCCTCCTCCAGCGGCTGGAGGGTGGCGAACTGGGAGTCGAGCAGCGCGGTGGGCATGAAGTGCCCCTTGCGCGCCGCCATCCGGCCCTCGATCAGCTCCCGGTCGCCGGTCAGGTGGAGGAAGACGATCCCGGGGGCGGCCGCGCGCAGCCGGTCCCGGTAGACCCGCTTCAGCGCGGAGCTGCTGACCACCCCGCCGCGCCCGGCCCGGCCGTGCGCCCAGGCGCCGATGGCGTCGAGCCACGGCTCCCGGTCGGCGTCGTCCAGCGGGACGCCGGCCGACATCTTGGCCACGTTGGCCGCCGGGTGGAAGTCGTCGCCCTCCGCGTACGGCAGGCCGAGGGCCTCGGCGACCAGCGGACCGATCGTCGTCTTGCCGGTGCCGGCGACGCCCATGACGACGACGACCGGGGGAGCGGCGGGGTGGGGGGTGGTGCTCATGGGGGGTGCCTCGCTGTCTTCTTCGACATCGGTGCTGTCTTCGCGACATCGATCCGTCGCGCTCATGAAACCCATTGAGTACGACGTATTCAAGAGTCTGTGACATAAAAGTCGTACTTTTAATTCCCGTCTGCCTCCCCGCCGCGCCCCGGCCCGGTCTCCGGTGTGATCACCGGCCCGGCCCCGCATAGGCTGAGCCCCATGACGACACCGGCCCAGGGGCTCCACTCGCACGTGCTCGCCACCCTGGGCCTGGCCATCACCGCCGGGGAGTACCCGCCCGGCACCGTCCTGCGCACCGACGAGCTCGCCCAGCGCTTCGACGTCTCCCGGACCGTCGTCCGCGAGGTCGTCCGCGTCCTGGAGTCGATGCACCTGGTGGAGTCCCGGCGCCGCGTCGGCGTCACGGTCCTGCCCACCGAGAGCTGGAACGTCTACGACCCCCAGGTCATCCGGTGGCGGCTGGCCGGCGCTGACCGCCCCCGCCAGCTCCGCTCCCTCACCGTGCTGCGCTCCGCCGTCGAGCCCGTCGCGGCCGGCCTCGCCGCCCTCAACGCCACCCCCGCCCAGTGCCGCGAACTCACCGAGCAGGCCCTCGGCATGGTCGCCACCTCGCGCGGCCGGCAGCTGGAGGCGTACCTGGTCCACGACATCGCCTTCCACCGGGTCGTCCTCAACGCCTCCGGGAACGAGATGTTCGCCCGCCTCGGCGACGTCGTCGCCGAGGTCCTCACCGGCCGCACCCACCACCACGTGATGTTCGAGGACCCCGACCCGGCCGCCGTCACCCTCCACGTCCAGGTCGCCGAGGCCGTCCGCGAGCGGGACGCGGCCCGGGCCGAGGCGCTGACCCGCGAGATCGCCGTCGGCGCGCTCCGGGAACTGGACGTCCTCGCCCCGTGACGACGCGTTCCCGCCGTACGCCGTACAGCGCTGCGTAACCTCTGAAGTAGCTCAAATCCGGGCGTTCAGTGAATTCGCTCACAGTCAGTGAGCGGCCCTTGCCGTGAGGATGTCGGCTGGCCGTCCAGGGGCGACCCCCACGAAGGGATCCCGGGGCACGGCCGGGTACCGCACAGCCCCCTCCCCCTCACGAAGGCGAACAACTCCATGAGTGACCGCGTCATCGCGGCCGAGCCGCTGTCCGCCGCCCCGGCGGGCACGGCAGCCTCCCCCCACGTGGACGCCGGCGACGCCGGATACCGCAAGGACCTCAAGTCCCGGCACATCAACATGATCGCCATCGGCGGCGCCATCGGCACCGGGCTCTTCCTCGGCGCCGGCGGCCGCATGGCCAGCGCCGGCCCCTCGCTCTTCATCGCGTACGCGGTCTGCGGCGTCTTCGCCTTCTTCGTCGTCCGGGCCCTGGGCGAGCTGGTGCTCTACCGCCCGTCCTCCGGCGCCTTCGTCTCCTACGCCCGTGAGTTCATGGGGGAGAAGGGCGCCTACACGGCCGGCTGGCTCTACTTCCTCAACTGGTCGACCACCGCCGTCGCCGACATCACCGCCGCGGCCACCTACGCCCACTTCTGGTCGATGTTCAGCGACGTCCCCCAGTGGATCCTCGCGCTGATCGCCCTCGCGGTCGTCCTCGCCGCCAACCTCATCTCGGTGAAGTACTTCGGCGAGATGGAGTTCTGGTTCGCGATCATCAAGGTCGCCGCGCTCGTCGCCTTCATGCTCGTCGGCATCTTCCTCGTCGTGACCTCGCACGACGTCGGCGGCTCCACCCCGGGCCTCGCCAACATCACCGACAACGGCGGCATCTTCCCCAACGGCGTGATGCCGATGCTCCTGCTCGTCCAGGGCGTCGTCTTCGCCTACGCCTCCGTCGAGCTGTGCGGCGTCGCCGCCGGCGAGACCGAGAACCCCGAGAAGATCATGCCGAAGGCGATCAACTCGATCATGTGGCGCGTCGGCCTCTTCTACGTCGGCTCCGTCGTCCTGCTCGCGCTGATCCTCCCGTACACCGCCTACTCCGGCGACCAGAGCCCCTTCGTCACCGTCTTCGACAAGCTGGGCGTCCCCGGCGCCGCCGGCGTGATGAACCTCGTCGTCCTCACCGCCGCCCTCTCCAGCCTCAACTCGGGCCTGTACTCCACCGGCCGCATCCTGCGCTCCATGTCGCTGGCCGGCTCCGCGCCCAAGTTCACCGGCGTCATGAACAAGGGCGGCGTGCCCTACGGCGGCATCCTGCTCACCGCGGGCTTCGGCGTCGCCGGCGTCTTCCTCAACTTCGTGATGCCCGAGGACGCCTTCGAGCTGGTGCTGAACTTCGCCTCCATCGGCATCATCGGCACCTGGGCCATGATCATGGTCTGCTCGCTGCTCTTCGTCCGCCGCGCCGAGGAGGGCAAGCTCACCCGCCCCGCCTACCGGCTGCCCTGGGCCCCGTACACCCAGATCGTGACGCTGGTCTTCCTGGCCTCCGTCATCGTCCTCATGTGGATGGACGGCGGCATCGGCCGCACCACCGTGAACTGCCTGCCGCTGATCGCCGCGGCCCTCGTCGGCGGCTGGTTCCTGGTCCGCCGCCGGGTCCGGGAGACCTCCGGCAAGCAGGACTGACCCACCCCCGACTCCCCCCACGGGAGCGAAGGACCCCCGCAGGCACGGCCTGCGGGGGTCTCGCCTTTTATCAGGAGATAGTGGTACGCAGGAGGCTTACAAGATCCTCTGAAGGGAAGTCAGCGATGCCACAGCACGTGCGGGGGGTCATCGCCCCCGGTCGGAACGAGCCGGTGCGGATCGAGACGATCGTCGTCCCCGACCCGGGCCCCGGCGAGGCCGTGGTGAAGATCCAGGCCTGCGGCGTCTGCCACACCGACCTCCACTACAAGCAGGGCGGGATCAACGACGACTTCCCCTTCCTCCTCGGCCACGAGGCCGCGGGCGTCGTGGAGGCCGTCGGCGAGGGCGTCACCGACGTCGCCCCCGGCGACTACGTGATCCTCAACTGGCGGGCCGTCTGCGGCCAGTGCCGCGCCTGCCGCCGCGGCCGCCCCTGGTACTGCTTCGACACCCACAACGCGCGGCAGAGGATGACCCTGCTCGACGGCACCGAGCTCTCCCCGGCCCTCGGCATCGGCGCCTTCGCCGAGAAGACCCTCGTCGCCGCCGGCCAGTGCACCAAGGTCGACCCGGCCGTCGCCCCCGAGATCGCCGGCCTCCTCGGCTGCGGCGTGATGGCCGGCATCGGCGCCGCGATCAACACCGGGAACGTCTCCCGGGGCGACACCGTCGCCGTCATCGGCTGCGGGGGCGTCGGCGACGCCGCGATCGTCGGCGCCCGCCTCGCCGGAGCCGCGAAGATCATCGCCGTCGACATCGACGAGCGGAAACTGGCCAAGGCGAAGGAGATGGGCGCCACCCACACCGTCGACTCCCGCGCCGCCGACCCCGTCGAGGCGGTCCGCGAGCTCACCGACGGCTTCGGCGCCGACGTCGTCATCGAGGCCGTCGGCCGCCCCGAGACGTACACGCAGGCGTTCTACGCCCGCGACCTCGCCGGCACCGTCGTCCTCGTCGGCGTCCCCACCCCCGAGATGAAGCTCGAACTCCCCCTCCTCGACGTCTTCGGCCGCGGCGGCTCCCTCAAGTCCTCCTGGTACGGCGACTGCCTGCCGTCCCGCGACTTCCCGATGCTCATCGACCTGCACCGGCAGGGCCGCGTCGACCTCGGCGCCTTCGTCACCGAGACCATCGCCCTCGACGAGGTCGAGAAGGCCTTCGCCCGCATGCACGAGGGCGACGTCCTGCGCTCGGTGGTGGTGCTGTGATGACCGCCCGCGTCGACCACCTGGTCACCTCCGGCACCTTCAGCCTCGACGGCTCCACCTGGGACGTCGACAACAACGTCTGGATCGTCGGCGACGACACCGAGGCGATCGTCATCGACGCCGCCCACGACCCCGACGCGATCCTCGCCGCCCTCGACGGCCGCACCCTGCGCGCCATCGTCTGCACCCACGCCCACGACGACCACGTCGGCGCGGCCCCCGCGCTCGCCGCCGCCACCGGCGCCCGCGTCCTGCTCCACCCCGCCGACCAGCCGCTGTGGAAGCTCACCCACCCCGATCACACCCCCGACGGCGACCTCGCCGACGGCCAGGTCCTCACCATCGCCGGCACCGACCTGAGGGTCCTCCACACCCCGGGGCACGCCCCCGGAGCGGTCTGCCTGTACGCCCCCGACCTGGGCACGGTCTTCACCGGGGACACCCTCTTCCAGGGCGGCCCGGGTGCCACCGGCCGGTCCTTCTCGGACTTCCCCACGATCGTCGGCTCGATCCGGGAGAAGCTCCTGACCCTCCCGCCGGAGACGGTCGTCCGCACCGGCCACGGCGACTCCACCACCATCGGCGCCGAGGCCCCGCACCTGGAGGAGTGGATCAGGCGGGGCCACTGAGCGGACCGAGCGAGAGGCGGCTGACGAACCGCCTCTCCTCACCCGTGCGCGGGTCGGTGAACTCCAGCGTCCGCGCGAGCAGCCGCAGCGGCCGCCGGTAGTCCTCCGGCCCGTCCTCCCGCACCACCGGATAGAGCGGATCGTCCAGGATCGGCAGCCCCAGCGCGTTCATGTGCACCCGCAGCTGATGCGTCCGCCCGGTCTCCGGCAGCAGCCGGTACCGCCCGAGCCCGCCCCGCCGCTCCAGCAGCTCGATCCGGCTCACCGCGTTCGGCTCGCCCGGCACCTCCCGGGCGGCCGGCACCCCCCGCTCCTTCTCGATCCGGCTGCGCACCGTCACCGGCAGCCCCACCGCCGGGTCGTACGGCGCCACCGCCTCGTACTCCTTGCGCACCCGCCGCTCCTTGAAGAGCAGCTGGTACGCCCCCCGGTCCTCGGGCCGCACCACGAACAGCACCAGCCCGGCCGTCAGCCGGTCCAGCCGGTGCGCCGGCTGCAGCGCCGGCAGCCCCAGCCCGGCCCGCAGCCGCGCCATCGCCGTCTCGGTCACGTGCCGCCCGCGCGGGGTCGTCGCCAGGAAGTGCGGCTTGTCCGCGACCACGATCCGCTCGTCCCGGTGGACCACCCCGATTTCGAACGGCACCCGCTCCTCGGGCACCAGGTCCCGGTGGAACCACAGCCACCGCCCCGGCTCGTACGGCTCCGAGGCCGCCGCCGCCCGCCCGTCGGCCCCCACGAACCGCCCCGCGTCCAGCATCGCGCCGATCCGCTCCGCGCCCACCGCCGCCCCGTACCGCCCGAGCAGGTACGCCCCCACGGTCGGCCAGGCCCCCTCCGAGTCCTCCGGCAGCCGCAGCCGCACCGGGTCGATCCCGTCCCGCTGCGGCAGCGGCGCGGCCGGCACCCTCTTCCTCCGCACGGCTCCGCCTCACTCCGTCCGCACACGCCGACATACGCCGAAGTCCCGGCCGAGAGGACTCGACCGGGACTTCTTCACTGGTGTCCGAGGGGGGACTTGAACCCCCACGCCCGATAAAGGGCACTAGCACCTCAAGCTAGCGCGTCTGCCATTCCGCCACCCGGACAGGGTGTGTGTCTCGCGGCCCTGGGCCGTTCCGACGAGGAAAACCATAGCAAACATTCGGGACGGCCGATCACCACCCCCTCGCCCGCCCCGGCCGCCCCGCCGGCCCCGCCGGACCGGCCGGTCTCGCCATGTGTCCGGGGCGTGTCGGCCGGTGGACGCCCTTGCGCCGCCGGGGCGGGGGCGCGGGAGGATGGGGGCGATCACCAGGAAGCACGCGGTGCACGTCGTGGGAGGAAGCAGCGTGAGCGAGTCGAACACCGGCCGGACCGTCTCGGGCGAGGACGAGGTCGTCGACCTCTGCCGGGACCTCATCCGCATCGACACCAGCAACTACGGGGACCACTCCGGCCCGGGGGAGCGCGCCGCGGCCGAGTACGTCGCCGAGAAGCTCGCCGAGGTCGGCCTGGAGCCGAAGATCATCGAGTCCCACACGGGCCGGGCCTCCACCGTGGCCCGCATCGAGGGCGAGGACCCGTCCCGCCCGGCCCTGCTCATCCACGGCCACACCGACGTCGTCCCGGCCGACGCCGCCGACTGGACCCACCACCCCTTCTCCGGCGAGGTCGCCGACGGCTGCGTCTGGGGGCGCGGCGCCGTCGACATGAAGGACATGGACGCGATGACCCTGGCGGTCGTCCGCGACCGGCTGCGCAGCGGCCGCAAGCCCCCGCGCGACGTCGTCCTCGCCTTCCTCGCCGACGAGGAGGCCGGCGGCACCTACGGCGCCCGCCACCTGGTCGACCACCACCGCGACCTCTTCGACGGCGTCACCGAGGCGATCGGCGAGGTCGGCGGCTTCTCCTTCACCGTCAACGAGAACCTGCGGCTCTACCTGGTCGAGACGGCCCAGAAGGGCATGCACTGGATGCGGCTCACCGTCGAGGGCACGGCCGGCCACGGCTCGATGACCAACTCGGACAACGCGATCACCGAGCTGTGCGAGGCCGTCGGCCGGCTCGGCCGCCACCAGTGGCCGGTCCGCGTCACCAAGACCGTCCGCAGCTTCCTCGACGAGCTGTCCGACGCGCTGGGCACCCCGCTCGACCCCGAGGACATGGACGCCACCCTCGCCAAGCTCGGCGGCATCGCCAAGATGGTCGGCGCCACCCTGCGCAACTCCGCCGCCCCCACCATGCTCGGCGCCGGCTACAAGGTGAACGTCATCCCCGGCCAGGCCACCGCCCACGTCGACGGCCGCTTCCTGCCCGGCTACGAGGAGGAGTTCCTCGCCGACCTCGACCGGATCCTCGGCCCCCGGGTGAAGCGCGAGGACGTGCACGGCGACAAGGCCCTGGAGACCAGCTTCGACGGCGCCCTCGTCGACGCCATGCAGCTCGCCCTGCGCGCCGAGGACCCGATCGCCCGCGCCGTCCCGTACATGCTCTCCGGCGGCACCGACGCCAAGTCCTTCGACGACCTCGGCATCCGCTGCTTCGGCTTCGCCCCGCTCCAGCTGCCGCCGGAGCTGGACTTCGCCGGCATGTTCCACGGCGTCGACGAGCGCGTCCCGGTCGACGGCCTGAAGTTCGGCGTGCGCGTCCTGGACCGCTTCCTCGACGCCTGCTGACCGGCGGATTCGGCAGCGCGTTTGGGCGTGACCGGAAAGAGTGAATGCACCCGGGAGCTCGTAGCCCCCTTCCTTCCCCCTCGTTACAGGTGGTGCGGTCCGCGGCTGGGGCCGCATTGTCAACTAGGAGGAATAATGATCAAGAAGGTCGTCGCTGCTGCGGCTGCCACGGGCGGTCTGGTTCTCGCGGGCGCGGGCATGGCCGTCGCCGACGCCGGTGCCCAGGGTGCGGCCATCGGTTCCCCCGGTGTCCTCTCGGGCAACGTCGTGCAGGTCCCGGTCCACGTGCCGGTCAACGTCTGCGGCAACACGATTTCCGTGATCGGCCTGCTGAACCCCGCCTTCGGCAACACCTGCGTCAACGCCTGACGTTGTGCCCCGCCCCCTGAGGGGGTGAGCCGGTCCGGCCCCGGAGTGCGTGCCATGCACTCCGGGGCCGGTGGCGATTCGGCCCCGGGCACGGGCCCGGTGGCCCTCTCTTCCAAGCCGATCAGGCGAATGCCGAGAAGGCAGGTAAGCAAGCTATGCGACAGGTCACGCGCAAGAGCATCATCACCGTCGCGGCGGCCGGAGGCGTCTTCGCGCTCGGCGGCGGCCTCGCCCAGGCGGATTCCGCCGCGAACGGCAGGGCCGCGAACTCACCCGGCGTCGCGTCCGGGAACACCGTGCAGGTCCCGGTCCACGCCCCGGTCAACGCCTGCGGCAACACCGTCGACGTCGTCGGGGTGCTCAACCCGGCGATGGGCAACTCCTGCGCGAACATCCCCGCACAGGCCGGTCCCGGCGCGTCCGGCACCGCGCACGCGAGCGACTCCCCGGGCGTCGCCTCCGGCAACACCGTCGTGGTGCCGGTCGAGGTCCCGGTGAACGTGTGCGGCAACAGCGTCACGGGCATCGGCCTCGGCAACGCCGCCACCGGCAACGACTGCGCCCAGAGCGAGAACCCCGACACGGGCTACGGCGAGGAGCCCGGCGGTTACGGCGAGGAGCCGGGCGGCTATGGCGAGGAGCCGGGCGGCTACGGCGAGACCCCGGAGACCCCCGGCACCCCGGGCACGCCCGGTACGCCGGGGACCCCGGGCACGCCCGGCACCCCCGGTACGCCCGGTACGCCGGGAACCCCGGGGACCCCCGGCACCCCTGGTACGCCGGGTACCCCCGGTACTCCCGGCACGCCGGGCACGCCCGGTGTGCCGCCCGGCCCCGGAGGCGGTTCGAACCAGCCGGGGCCGCAGCTCACCCCGCCGCCGGCCGCTCCGGACGAGCTCGCCGAGACCGGCTCGTCCGCGCCGCTCGGCGTGATCGTGCCGGCCGCCGCGGGGATGCTGCTCGCGGGCTCGCTGGTCTACCGGCGCTCCCGCCGCGGCGCCTGAGCCGGCCGGCCGGAACGCGAAGGGGCCCCGCACCGCGGGGCCCCTTTCGCGTCCGTCACCAGGTCGCGCGGAGCTGACGGATGATCCGCCGCTTCAGCCGCACTCTGCGACTGCCGTCCCGGCGCAGGGTGAGTCGGTCCAACTCCCAGTGTCCGTACTCGGCATGGTCGGTCAGAAGCCGCGCGGTCTCCTTGCGGGAGAGGCCGCGCGGCACGTACACGTCGACAAATTCGTATTCCGGCATCGCATCTATTGTGCGGGCACCGGCCCGGTACGGATAGCGTCTGTCCCATGTCTGATGCTGCGCAGCCCACCGCTGCCGAGGTACGTGCCGCCGCAGAGGCGGTCAAGACCGCACTGGACCGTCACCTCGCGGCGGTCGAACGCCGCACGGGTGACGACGACACGGCGGTGTACGAGGCGTTCAACGCCCTCGCCGCGGCCGCCGAGACCTATGACGAACTCCTCTACGACCGCTACGACGAGGTGACCCCCTTCGAGATCCCGGGGGCCGACGACGGGCTGCCGCCCTACGCGGGACCTGACGAACCACACGCCCTCAGCGTGCTGATCCGCCGCGACTACGCCGTGGCGGAACCGCGCCGGCTGGTGGCCCAGGCCCGGCGCGTCGCCGACCTCGACCACGACGAGGACGGGCCCCGCTCCACCGCCGCCGCGCTGGGGGTCCTCTTCGGGGAGTACGAGCCCGACGAGATCGCCTCCCGGCACAAGGAGTTCGGCCTGGAGGAGGGCGACTCCACGCTCTGGGTCACCGCCGCCGGGGACCTCCCGGAGCCGGGGGAGTGGCTGGCCGCCCCCTTCGAGCAGGCCGACCCGGAGCGGATCGTCTGCCGCTTCGACATCAGCTCCGTCTTCGACGACGACGAGGACGACGACCGGGCCGCCGGGGCCGCGGAGACGGGCGGCGGGCGGGGCGGCGGCCGCTGACGCGTACCGGGGAGGACGCTGGAGGGCCGGGACGCCCGCACGTGGTGTCCCGGCCCTCCGGCGCTCTCCGGTGGTCCTACTCCTCGTCGGGGGCGGCCAGCAGGCCCACCAGGAGCGGCCGCAGCCGGGTCGTCCGGGCCGGGGCGAGGACCTCGGCCACCGCCCGCGGCAGCGCCTGGTCCACCCCGTGCACCACCGACAGGTGGCGCTCCGCCCGGCCGAAGGCCGTGTAGACCCACGGCCGGCTCAGCCCCGGCGCCGCGTCGCCCGGCAGCACCACGACCACCGCCGGCCACCGGCCGCCGGCCGCCTGGTGCGCGGTCAGCGCCCAGCCGTGCCGCAGCACCGACTCCACCCGCTCCTTCGCCACGACGACCTCGCCGTCCGGGGTGCGCAGCCGCAGGCCCTCGGCGTCGGCCCCCAGGACCGTGGCCCCCACCGTCCGGCCGGGCACCGGCGCGTACGCCACCCGGTCGCCCGGGTCGTAGCCCCCGAAGCGGCCCGGCCCCGGGTTCAGCCGCTGCTTCAGCGCCGCGTTCAGCGCGCGGGTCCCGGCCGAGCCGCCGTGGCCGACCGTGATCACCCGGGTCTGCTCGGCAGTCAGCCCGAAGGCGCGCGGCACCGAGTCCGCGACCAGCTGGACCGTGCGGTGCACGGCCTCGCCCGCGTCCCGCACCGGGACGATCACGACCTCCTTGCCGGGGGCCTCGACCTGGTTCAGCTCGCCGACGCCGATCCCCGAGACCAGCTCGCCCAAGGGGCCCGGGTCGGGCCGGCGGGAGGCCACCCGGGGGCAGACGCGGGCCGCGAGCGCGTCCGCGAACACCGCGCCCGGGCCGGCCGCCCCGAGCACCTCGGGATCGCCGCTGAGGACCAGCCGGCAGCCGTCGGGGAGGGCCTCGACGAGCATCGCGCCCGTCTCCACGTCCAGCTGGGGGGCGTCGAGCACCACCAGCAGGTCCAGGGCGAGGGAGCCGTCCTCGTCACGGCCCGGTCCGGCCGTCCCGGAGAGCAGCGCGGCGAGCGGCACCACCGTCCCGGCGGCGCGCTCCTCCTCGCCCGGCCGCTCCGGGTCGTGCACGGTGACCAGGACGCGCAGCCCGCGCTCCCGCGCGGCGGCGGCCAGGGCCACGGGCTCGGCGCGGGCGGCCTCGCCGCCGGTGTGCAGCACCAGACCGTGGCCGCCGACGGCCCGCTCCAGCTCGCCGCCGTCCCACTCCTCGGCGGTGACCGTGCGCGCCAGCCGGGCCAGACCGTCGGCGAGGCTCTCCTCGGCCAGCGCGTACCGGTCGAGACCGAGCAGCGGGGGCTCCGCCGGCCCGGCCTCCGCCGGGCGGCCCCCTCCGTCCTCCTCCGGCTCCCCGTCCTCCAGGGGCTCCTCCGCGTCCTCCTCCTGGAAGAGGAGGACGGCGCCCTCGGAGACCGCCGTCCCGACGGCCTTCTCCGGGTCGGGGACCCCGTGCCGGGCGAGCCCGGCCCGCACCTCGTCGGCGGTGAGCGCGGTGTGGCCCTGGAGGGCGGCCCGGTCCAGCAGCCACACGGTCAGGGCGACCGCGCGGCGCGGGTCGTCCGGGCCGCAGGCCCCGCCGAGCAGCGCCCGCGCGAAGCCGTCGGCCTGCTCCGGCCGCACCCCGGCGACGGCCAGCAGCCGCCACGGGTCCTCGGCCAGGGCCTCGGCGGCCCGCTCGCCGAGCGCGGCGGCGGCCGGTCCGGCCAGCGCCTCGGGAGCGCCGCCGCGGGCCAGCACCTCGCGGACCCCGGCCAGGGCCCCGGCCGTGGGCACGGGCGCGGCGGCGGGCGCCGGGACGGGCGGACGGACGGCGGGCGCCCCGGACGGGGCGGACCGGTCCGGGGGAGCCGGGTGGACCGGCGGGGCCGCGTGGGCGGGCCGGGGCGGCTCGGGCGCCGGCGCGAAGAAGGCGTCGCCGGACGCGGAACCGCCCTCCACGGCCCGTACGGCGGCGAGCAGGTCGGCGGCGGCGCCGCTCAGCTTCGCCCCGCTCGCCACGGGACCGGCCTTCTCGGCCTTCCGCGCCTCGATCCTGGCCCGCAGCTCCCGCTGGGCCGCCAGCTCGGCCTGCGCCTCGCTCAGCTCCGGCGCCGCCTCCTCCGAGGCCGCACCGCCCTCGCCGCCCTCGCCGGCGGTCTCGTCGGCGGCCGTCCCGTCCCCCGGCGCGGCGGTCGCCGCCTCCGGCTCGGCGGACGGCGCCCCGTCCTCGTGGGCCACGTCCTCGGGTGCCTCGGGCGCGGTCTCCCCGGCAGGCTCGGTCACAAGGTGCTCCAGTCGTGATCCGGATAACGGTGCACGGGCGCGGACACATCGTCCAAAGCCCGGCAGATCTCGTCAGGAAGACTAAGGCCCTCCACCGACAGCGCCGCCGTGAGCTGGCGCGCCGTGCGCGCGCCGACGATCGGGGCGGTGACCCCGGGCCGGTCGCGCACCCAGGCGAGCGCCACGTGCAGGGGGCTGGTGGCCAGCCCGTCGGCGGCGGTGCTGACCGCCTCCACGATCCGGCTCGCGGCCTCGTCGAGGTACGGCTCCACGAACGGCGCCAGCGCCTCCGAGGCGCCCCGGGAGTCGGCCGGGGTGCCGCTCCGGTACTTGCCGGTCAGCACCCCGCGGCCCAGCGGGGAGGACGGCAGCAGACCTATGCCGAGGTCGATCGCGGCGGGCAGCACCTCCCTCTCGACGCCCCGCTGGAGCAGCGAGTACTCCAGCTGGGCGCCGGCGAGCCGGGTCCGGTCGCCGGCCAGCTGCCAGGTGCCGGCCTTGGCGAGCTGCCAGCCGCAGAAGTTCGCCACGCCCGCGTAGCGCGCCCGGCCGCTGCGCACGGCGATGTCGAGCGCCTGGAGCGACTCCTCCAGCGGCGTGTACGGGTCGTAGGCGTGCAGCTGCCACAGGTCCACGTGGTCCGTGCCGAGCCGGGCGAGGGAGGCGTCGAGGGCGGCGAGGAGGTGGCCGCGCGATCCGTCGGTGCGCCGGTCCGGGTCCGGGACGCTGCCGGCCTTGGTCGACAGGATCAGGTCCCGCCGGGGCACGAGCCGCTCCATGAGCCGCCCGAGCAGATACTCCGCCTCGCCGCCGCCGTACACGTCGGCGGTGTCCACGAGCGTGCCGCCCGCGTCCCAGAACGCCCTCAGCTGTTCGCCGGCGTCGTGCTCGTCGGTGTCCCGCCCCCAGGTGAGCGTGCCGAGCCCGATGCGCGAGACGCGCAGGCCGGTACGTCCGAGATGCCTCTGCTCCATGGTCGGGACCTTACTGGCCGGGGCAGCGGGCGCGGAGACCCTGTGGACGGAACCTGTGGACGACGGCGCGGCGCCCGGCTCCTGACGGATCGGGGGAGCGCGCGCTAGAGTCCGCCCGAGAGACGTTACCGATGGGTAAGGGGTGCGTGGAAATGCGGCTCGGCATCAACCTCGGCTACTGGGGCGCCGGCATGGACGGCGACAACCTGGCCGTCGCCCAGGAGGCCGACCGCCTCGGCTACGACGTCTGCTGGGCGGCGGAGGCGTACGGCTCGGACGCGCCGACCGTGCTCTCCTGGGTCGCCGCGAAGACGGACCGGATCGACGTCGGCTCGGCGATCATGCAGATCCCGGCCCGTCAGCCCGCCATGACGGCGATGACCGCCGCCACCCTGGACTCGCTCTCCGGCGGCCGTTTCCGCCTCGGCCTCGGCGTCTCCGGCCCGCAGGTCTCCGAGGGCTGGTACGGCGTGAAGTTCGACAAGCCGCTGGCCCGCACCCGCGAGTACGTGGAGATCGTCCGCAAGGCGATGTCCCGCGAGCGCCTCACCCACGACGGCGAGCACTGGACGCTGCCGCTGCCCGGCGGCCCCGGCAAGCCGATCAAGCTGACCGTCCACCCGCAGCGCGAGCACATCCCGCTGTACATCGCCGCGATCGGTCCGAAGAACCTGGAGCAGACCGGCGAGATCGCCGACGGCGCCCTGCTGATCTTCCCCTCCGCCGAGCACCTGGAGGAGACCGCCCTGCGCCACCTCCGGGCGGGCCGCGAGAAGGCCGGCCTGACCATGGACGGCTTCGACGTCTGCCCGACGCTGCCGCTCGCCCTCGGCGAGGACGTCGACGCCCTCGCCGACGTCTTCCGCCCCTACACCGCCCTCTACGTGGGCGGCATGGGCAGCCGCGACCAGAACTTCTACAACCAGCTCGCCCGGCGCATGGGGTACGAGAAGGAGGCCGCCGAGATCCAGGACAAGTACCTGGCCGGCGACAAGGAGGGCGCCGCGGCCGCCGTGCCCCGCGCCCTCATCGACCAGACCGCCCTGCTCGGCACCGTGGACCGGATCGCGGACCGCATGACCGCCTACGCGGAGGCCGGCGTCACCACCCTGACGCTCGCCCCGGCGGGCTTCACCCTAGACGAGCGCCTCGCCGCCCTGCGCGCCGGCGTCGACGCCCTGGAGCGGGCGGGCCTGGCGTAACCGGCGGCCGGGGGCGTGCTCGCGCCGGAACCCGGCGCGGGCGGCCGAAGCCCGTGGGGCCCAGGGGCGGAACGGTGCGGGCGTCGCCGTCGAGAAGTGAGGGGGCCTGCGGCCGTGGTGGGGGCTCGGGGGTCTTCCCCGCCACGGCCGTCATGCCTTTCAACGCGCCGGCACGCCCCCGGTTACGGCCCCGGGCCTCACTCTTTCGGCCGATACCCGCGCGCCCTCCTGTTGCCCGCCGCCCCGGACCGCACTTGACTCGGTCTCCCCGGACGCGCGGAGTGCGGACGTCCGCATGGAGGTGGCAGCGATGCTCACGGCCAAGAGCCTGTTCCAGGAAATCATCGACGACGACGAGGCCTTCCAGCTCTTCTGCTCGATCGCCGCCAGCGGCGAGGCGCAGGGCGGCTGGGAGAACGCCCGGATCGCCGCCCTCGTCGCCCCCGGCATGCGGGAGCTCACCCCGAAGATCACCCGGCACGGCGCCGACGAGGACAAGCACGGCCGGATCTTCAACGCCCTGCTGCGCAAGCGCGGCCTCGAACCCGTCCCGGTGCCGCCGGAGACCGACTACACGATGCTGCTGGAGCGGCGCGGCATCGGCCTCGCCCACGACAAGCTGCGCCGCGACGAGCCCCTCACCGAGGAGGACGTCATCGTCTACCTCGCGCACAGCCGGGTCACCGAGCAGCGGGCGGCCGACCAGATGGACATGCTCGTCACGTACTTCGGCGACCACCCGGAGCTCGGCAGGGCCATCCACATGATCGACGACGACGAGGCCAACCACCTCGCCTACTGCCACGAGGAGCTGCTGCGGCTCGCCCGGGCCGGCCACGGCCGGCTCATCCAGCGCACCCTGCGCGCGTCGGCGCTCGCCGAGATCCAGGTCTACCGCGACGTCAGCCTCGCCGTGATGCGCCACATGGGCCGCATCCTGGGCTGGTCCAGGGCGAAGAACGCGGCCCTCGCCGCCGGCGTCCACGGCATGTACGCGTACGAGCGCGCGGCCGGCTGGCACCGGATGATCGACCTGCGGATGCCCGAACGGCTCGACGCCCTCGGCGGCCCCGCGACCCCCGCCCCCGCCTTCTGACCCGTCCGGGACCGCCCCCGCCCGCGGCGCGGCCGGCTCAGAGCCAGTCGCGCCGCTTGAACAGGCGGTACAGGCCCATCTCGACCCCCGCCATCAGCGCGATCACCGCCGGGTACGACCAGGTCCAGTGCAGCTCCGGCATGTGGTCGAAGTTCATGCCGTAGATCCCCGCCACCATCGTCGGGACGGCGGCCATCGCCGCCCAGGCCGAGATCTTCCGCATGTCGTCGTTCTGCCGCACCCCCATCTGCGCGAGGTGCGCCGACAGCACGTCCGACAGCAGCCGGTCCAACCCCTCGACCTGCTCGTTGGCCCGCAGCAGGTGGTCGGTGACGTCCCGGAAGAAGGGCTGCGACTCCTCGTCCACGAACGGCACCGTGCCCGCCGTCAGCCGGGCCATCGGACCCGCCAGCGGCCCCGTCGCCCGGCGGAACTCCAGCACCTGCCGCTTCGCCGTGTAGATCCGCTCCGCCGTGTTCGCGCTGCCCGTCCCGCCCGGCGCGAAGACGTCGGCCTCCAGCTCCTCCAGGTCCACCTGGAGCTCGCCCGCCACGTCCAGGTAGTGGTCCACCACCGCGTCGCTCACCGCGTAGAGCACCGCCGTCGGACCCTGCCGCAGCACCTCCGGCTGGGTCTCCAGGCGCTTGCGCACCGCCGCCAGGGGAGCGCCCTCGCCGTGCCGGACCGTCACCACGAAGGAGTCGCCGAGGAAGAGCATCAGCTCCCCGGTGGAGACCCGGTCGCTCTCCGGCTCGTAGAGCACCGGCTTGAGCACCACGAAGAGGGAGTCGTCGTAGACCTCCAGCTTCGGCCGCTGATGGGCCTTCAGGGCGTCCTCGACCGCCAGCGGGTGCAGGACGAACTCCGAGGCCACGTGGTCGAACTCGGCCGCCGTGGGTTCGTGGAGCCCCACCCACAGGAAGGCGTCGCCCGTGGTCCGCGCCTCGGCCAGGGCCCGCGAGAGGTCGCCGGGACCTTCCGTCCGGCGTCCGTCGCGGTACAGGGCTGAGTCGACGATCACGCGCCGTATTCTCCCTCCGTCGTCCCGCCCCCGCACCCGCGCGTACCCCGGGCCCGCCGCTCCACACCCGTGCGGACCGTCCACCGGACCGCCCCGTACGCGCGCGTGCACCGTAGGCTGGCCGACATGGCCACGCTGATCCTCGTCCGGCACGGACGCTCCACCGCCAACACCTCCGGGCTGCTCGCCGGGCGCACGCCGGGCGTGGCGCTCGACGAGCGCGGTGCCGCCCAGGCAGCCGCCCTGCCCGGCCGGCTGGCCGGGGTCCCGCTCGCCGCCGCCGTCTCCAGCCCGCTCCAGCGCTGCCGCGAGACCCTCCGGCCGCTCCTGGAGGCCCGCCCGGACCTCCCGCTCCACGTCGAGGAGCGGATCAACGAGTGCGACTACGGCGACTGGTCCGGCCGCAAGCTCAGCGAGCTGAACGACGAGCCGCTCATGGAGGTCGTCCAGGCGCACGCCTCCGCCGCCGCCTTCCCCGGCGGCGAGTCCATGCGCGCCATGCAGGCCAGGGCCGTCGAGGCGGTCCGCGACTGGAACGCCCGGATCGAGGCCGAGCACGGCGAGGACGCCGTCTACGCCATGTGCTCCCACGGCGACATCATCAAGTCCCTGGTCGCCGACGCCCTCGGCCTCCACCTGGACCTCTTCCAGCGGATCCACGTCGACCCCTGCTCGCTCACCGTGATCCGCTACACCCGGCTGCGGCCCTTCCTGGTCCGCCTCGGCGACACCGGCGACCTCGCCGCCCTGGCCCCCCGGGAGACCCCGGACACCAGTGGGGCGGCCGAGGTCGGGGGTGGTGCGGGCGCACCGTGATACCCCCGCGCAGTAGGGTGGACTCGCCGCCGTAGCACGACAGTCGACAGTCAAGGGAGCCGGGAGAGTGTCCCGTCAGGTGTTCCTCTACGACCCACCGGAGCGTTTCGTGGCCGGCACGGTCGGGCTGCCTGGCCGCCGGACGTTCTTCCTCCAGGCGTCCGCGGCCGGCCGGGTGACCAGCGTCGCCCTGGAGAAGACCCAGGTCGCCGCCCTCGCCGAGCGCATCGACGAACTCCTGGACGAGGTGCTGCGCCGCACCGGGGGCAACGCCCCGGTCCCCGCCGTCGCCCCCGCCGACGCCGCCGACACGGCGCCCCTCGACACCCCCGTCGAGGAGGAGTTCCGGGTCGGCACCATGGCGCTCGCCTGGGACGGCGAGGAGCAGCGCATGATCGTCGAGGCCCAGGCCCTCGTCGAACTCGACGTGGAGTCCGAGGAGGACCTCGCCGCCGCCGAGGAGCGGCTGCTCCAGGACGAGGAGAACGGTCCGCCGATGCTCCGCGTCCGGCTCAGCGGCGCCCAGGCCCGCGCCTTCGCCAAGCGGGCCCTGGACGTGGTCAACGCCGGCCGGCCGCCGTGCCCGCTGTGCAGCCTCCCGCTGGACCCGGAGGGCCACGTCTGCCCCCGCCAGAACGGATACCGCCGCGGAGCATGAGCAGCAGCCCCGATCTCCTGCCGGACACCGAGCTGCTCGCCCGCGGTGAGCTGACCGTGCGGGGGCGGCTCCGCGAGGCCTCCAACGCGGTGCTCTACTGCACGGTCGCGTACGAGGGCCGGGAGGCCGCCTGCGTCTACAAGCCGGTCGCGGGGGAGCGCCCCCTGTGGGACTTCCCGGACGGCACCCTCGCCGAGCGCGAGGTCGCCGCGTACGAGCTCTCCGAGGCCACCGGCTGGGGCCTGGTCCCGCCGACGGTGCTGCGGGACGGCCCGTACGGCGAGGGCATGGTCCAGCTCTGGATCGAGGCCGACCCGGAGGCCCGGCTGCTCGCCCTCACCGAGGACGAGGAGGCCGGCGACGGCTGGAAGGCGATCGGCCCCGCCGAGGTGGGGGAGGGCCGCACCGCGCTCCTGGTCCACGCCGACACGCCCGAACTGCGCCGGCTCGCCGTCCTCGACGCGGTGATGAACAACGGCGACCGCAAGGGCGGGCACCTGCTGCCCGCCCCCGGCGGCCGGCTCTACGGCATCGACCACGGCGTCTCCTTCCACGTCGAGGACAAGCTGCGCACCCTGCTGTGGGGCTGGGCGGGCCAGGAGCTGCCCGCGGAGGCGACCGCCGTCCTCACGGCGCTCTCCGGGGCGCTGGCGCCCGGAGCGCCCCTTGCCACCCGGCTGGGGGAACTGCTCACGGCCGCCGAGGTGTCCGCCGTACGGGAACGGGTGGCGGCGCTGCTCGCCTCCGGTCTCCACCCGGAGCCCTCCGGGCAGTGGCCCGCGATCCCCTGGCCGCCGGTCTAGGCGGGGCTCTCCGGTCCGTCGGGCCGGGAGCCATATGTTTTCGGCCAGGGGCCGAGCGGGGTCCCGGACCCCTGGGGGGTATGCACAGACGCCGCTCACCCGCAAGAGCGCATGATCGGACAAGATTCCGGATCCGGTTCGTATCCGAAAGAGCTGTCCGGTTACGCTCGGGGCATGCATGCCTGGCCCGCTTCCGAGGTCCCCGCCCTTCCCGGCAAGGGCCGCGACCTCCGGATCCACGACACCGCGACCGGCGGACGAGTGACCCTCGCCCCCGGCCCCGTCGCCCGTATCTACGTCTGCGGCATCACGCCCTACGACGCGACCCACATGGGTCACGCGGCGACCTACAACGCGTTCGACCTCGTGCAGCGCGTGTGGCTCGACACCAAGCGGCAGGTGCACTACGTCCAGAACGTCACGGACGTGGACGACCCGCTCCTGGAGCGCGCTCTCCGTGACGACATCGACTGGACCGCCCTCGCCGAGCGCGAGACCTCCCTCTTCCGCGAGGACATGACCGCCCTGCGGATGCTGCCCCCGCGCCACTACGTCGGCGCGGTGGAGTCGATACCCTCCATCGTCCCCCTGGTCGAGCGGCTCCGGGACTCCGGCGCCGCCTACGAGCTCGACGGCGACGTCTACTTCTCGGTCGAGGCCGACCCGCGCTTCGGCGAGGTCTCGCACTACGACACCGAACTGATGCGGCACCTGTCCGCCGAGCGCGGCGGCGACCCCGACCGCCCCGGCAAGAAGAACCCGCTCGACCCGATGCTGTGGATGGCCGCCCGCGAGGGCGAGCCCAGCTGGGACGGCGGCAGCCTCGGCCCCGGCCGCCCCGGCTGGCACATCGAGTGCGTCGCCATCGCCCTCGACCACCTCGGCATGGGCTTCGACGTGCAGGGCGGCGGCTCCGACCTGATCTTCCCGCACCACGAGATGGGCGCCTCGCACGCCCAGGCCCTCACCGGCGAGTTCCCCATGGCCAAGGCGTACGTGCACGCCGGCATGGTCGCCCTGCACGGCGAGAAGATGTCGAAGTCCAAGGGCAACCTGGTCTTCGTCTCCGCGCTCCGCCGCGAGGGCGTCGACCCGGCCGCCATCCGGCTCGCCCTCCTCGCCCACCACTACCGCGCCGACTGGGAGTGGACCGACCAGGTCCTCGCCGACGCCGTCGCCCGCCTCGACCGCTGGCGCGCCGCGGTCTCCCGCCCCGACGGCCCGTCCGCCGACGCCCTCGTAGAGGAGGTCCGCGAGGCGCTCGCCGACGACCTCGACGCCCCGGCCGCGCTCGCCGCGGTCGACCGCTGGGCCGCCCGCCAGGAGGCGGACGGCGGCACCGACGAGTCCGCCCCCGGCCTCGTCTCCCGCACGGTCGACGCGCTCCTCGGCGTCGCCCTCTAGGGCGCCCCGCGGCCGTCTCCGGGCCGTCCCGCGGAACCCCCCCCCAGGGGCTCCGCGGGGCGGCCCGTCCGCACAAGCGGATCGCGTCGATCAGCAGGCAGCGGCGCCGAGTTGTGGTGAGGTGAGGGCGGACCGATTCTCCGTACGAGAGGACGCTCATGCCCCGCTCGACGCACCGCTCCGTCACCCGCCGGAACCTGCTCGTCTCCGCCGCGGCCACCGGCGCCGCGGCGCTCCTCGGCCCGCTCGGCGGCACCGCCCACGCCGCCGCCGCGCCCGGCCGGTGGCCCACCGCCCTCCCGCTGCCCGCCGGCTTCCGGCCCGAGGGCATCGCGATCGGCCACAGCCCGTACGCGTACTTCGGCTCGCTCGGCAACGGCGACGTCTACCGCGCGAGCCTGGCCACCGGACGGGGCCGGCTGCTCTCCACCGGGCCCGGGGACGGCCACCCGACCGTCGGCCTCAAGATCGACCGCGCCGAACGGCGGCTCTTCCTCGCCGGCGGCTGGGGCCGCGCCATCCGCGTCGTCGACGCCCGCTCGGGCGCCCCGCTGCGCTCCTACGACCTCGCCGAGAGCGTCATGGTCAACGACGTGGTCCTCACCCCCGGCGCCGCCTGGTTCACCGACTCCTACCGGCCGCAGCTCTACCGGCTGGCGCTCGACCGGGCCGGCGACCCGGTGGGCGACCCCGCCGTCGTGCCGCTGGGCGGCGACTGGGTCCAGGGCGCGGACTTCACCGCCAACGGCATCGAGCGCACCCCGGACGGCCGCGCCCTCCTCGTGGTCAACACGATCGCCGACGGCGGCACCCTGATGCGGGTCGAGCCCGCGACCGGCGCCGCGACCGCCGTCGACCTCGGCGGACTGAAGATCCCCAACGGCGACGGACTGCTCCTCCTCGGCCGGCACCTGTACGTCGTCCAGCAGGCGTCCAACGAGGTGAACGTGGTCCGGCTGGACGCGGCGGGCACCCGCGGCACGCCCGTGGCCCGGATCACCGACCCGCGCTTCCGGATCCCCACCACGGCGGCCGCCTGGGGAGACCGGATCTACCTGCCCAACGCCCGCTTCGACGTCGACCCGACGCCCACCACGGAGTACGAGGCCGTCGCCGTCGCCCGGGCCTGAGCCGGAAGCGGTCCGGGTTCGGGACGGAAGCGAGAAGGACCCGGGACGGAAGCGGGAGGGGCGGTCGCGCCGCCCCTCCCGCACTCCTCACTCCTCGTCGCCGTCCCCGGCGCCCTCGGTACCCCCGGCGTCCCCGTCGGCCTCCTCCGGCCGCTCGGGCTCCTCGGGCTGCCGGCCGGTCCGCTCCGGCTTCGGCGGACGGGTCCGGCCGCTGCCCGGATCCCGCAGGTACGAGGTGTCCCCGCTCTCCGTCGCCACCCCCGGACCGGCGCCCGGGTTGGGGCCCGGCTCGCGCCGCCGCAGATAGCGCTCGAACTCGCGGGCGATCGCCTCGCCCGACGCCTCCGGGAGCTCCGCGGTGTCCCGGGCCTCCTCCAGCGTCTGCACGTACTCGGCGACCTCGCTGTCCTCCGCCGCCAGCTGGTCCACGCCCACCTGCCACGCGCGCGCGTCCTCGGGCAGCTCGCCCAGCGGGATCCGCAGCCCGATCAGGTCCTCCAGCCGGTTCAGCAGCGCCAGCGTCGCCTTCGGGTTCGGCGGCTGCGACACGTAGTGCGGCACCGCGGCCCACAGGCTCACGGCCGGCACGCCCGCGTGGGTGCACGCCTCCTGGAGGATGCCGACGATCCCCGTCGGGCCCTCGTACCGGGTCTCCTCCAGGTCCATCGTCCGCGCCAGGTCCGGGTCGGAGGTGACGCCGCTGACCGGCACCGGACGGGTGTGCGGGGTGTCGCCGAGCAGCGCGCCGAGGATCACCACCATCTCCACGCCGAGCTCGTGGGCGAAGCCCAGCAGCTCGTTGCAGAAGGAGCGCCAGCGCATCGAGGGCTCGATGCCGCGCACCAGGACCAGGTCGCGCGGCTTGTCGCCGCCGATCCGGACCACGGAGAGCCGGGTCGTGGGCCAGGTGATCTTCCGGACGCCGTTCTCCAGGAACACCGTCGGACGGTTGACCTGGAAGTCGTAGTAGTCCTCGGCGTCGAGCGCCGCGAAGACCTCGCCCTTCCATTCCCGGTCCAGATGAGCGACCGCGGTGGAGGCGGCGTCGCCGGCGTCGTTCCAGCCCTCGAACGCGGCCACCATGACCGGGTCGATCAGCTCGGGAACCCCCTCGAGCTCGATCACCCAGTGCCTCCTTCTTCGAAGTTCGTGTCGTACGGACCAACCTTACGGCTTTCCGGTCGCCCGGCCGCAGCCCTCGGGCGCGCCCGAAAACCCGTGCGGCCTTGATCGACTACCCACGAACGGGGCCCCGCACACGGGGCTCCGGCACGCGCGCGTGCGGGGGGCCGGACGCGCGAAGAGGGGCGGCCTCCTCCCTCCCCGGAGAAGACCGCCCCTCGGCTCGTGGCGGCTACTTCGCGCGCAGCATCGCGTCGACCCCGGCGCGGATCTCGTCGGTGGCGAGACCGCGGATGGTCAGGGTGGTGCGGCGGCGCAGCACGTCGTCGGCCGTCTCGGCCCACTCGTGGTCGCGGGCGTAGGCGACCTGCGCCCAGATCTCCGGCGCGTCGGGGTGGATCCGGCGGGCCAGTTCGGGGTTCTCGTTCGCCATCCGGGCGATGTCGAAGGAGAGCGAACCGTAGTGCGTGGCCAGGTGCTTGGCGGTGTCGGCGGCCATCCGCGGGCCGGGCGCCGGGCCGTCGACGAGCAGCCGGTGGGCGACCGCGTTGGGGTTGGCGATGCCCGGCAGCGGCAGCCGCTTGGGGAGCGTGGACACCGGCTCGTAGTCCTCGCCCAGCGGGTGGCCCGGAAGGGCCTCCAGCTTCTTCATGATGGTGCGGCCGATGTGGCGGAAGGTGGTCCACTTGCCGCCGGCGACCGACAGCATCCCGCCGCGGCCCTCGGTGACGACCGTCTCGCGCTTGGCCTTGGAGGTGTCGCCGGGACCGCCCGGGAGCACCCGCAGGCCGGCGAAGGCGTAGGTGATGAGGGAGCGGTCGAGCTGCTGGTCGCGGATGGAGAAGGCGGCCTCGTCCAGGATCTGGGCGATGTCCTTGTCGTTGACCGCGACCTCGCCCGGGTCGCCCTCGTACTCCTCGTCGGTGGTGCCGAGCAGGAGCATGTCCTCCCAGGGGAGGGCGAAGGTGATCCGGTACTTGTCGATCGGGGTGGCCAGCGCGGCCTTCCACGGCGCGGTCCGCTTGAGGACCAGGTGGGCGCCCTTGGAGAGGCGGATGGAGGGGGCCGCGTTGGGGTCCTCCATCCGGCGCAGGTGGTCGACCCACGGGCCGGTGGCGTTGAGGACGAGCCGCGCGGTCACGCCGAACTCGTCGCCGGACATGCGGTCCCTCAGCTCGGCGCCGGTGACCCGGCCCTTGGTGAAGCGGAGCCCGGTGACCTCGGCGTGGTTGAGGACGACGGCGCCGGAGTCGACGGCCGCGCGGACCGTCATGAGCGCCATGCGGGCGTCGTTCATCTGGTCGTCGCCGTAGACGGCGACGGCCTTGAGGTTGTCGGTGCGCAGCTCGGGCACGTCCTGGGCCGCCTTGGCGGGGGAGAGGAGGTGGCCGACGCCGTCGCCGAAGGCGGAGAGCGCGGAGTACGCGAAGACGCCGGCGCCCAGTTTGGCGGCGCCGTGCGGGCCGCCCTTGTAGACGGGCAGGTAGAAGGTGAGCGGGTTGGACAGGTGGGGGGCGACCTGCCGGGAGACGGCGCGCCGCTCGAAGTGGTTCTCGGCGACGAGCTTCACGGCGCCGGTCTGCAGGTAGCGCAGGCCGCCGTGGAGGAGCTTGGAGGAGGCCGAGGAGGTGGCGCCGGCGAAGTCGCCGGCGTCCACCAGGGCCACCCGCAGACCGGCCTGCGCGGCGTGCCAGGCGGTGGAGATGCCCAGGATGCCGCCGCCGATCACCAGGAGGTCGTACGTCGCCTTGGCAAGCTGCTCTCTGGTCTCGGCGCGGGTCGGAAGCGAGCCGGCGGCCGGGTGCGTTCCGAGGGCGGGAACGGTCTGCGGGGTGGTCATCTCGGTCTACTCCTCGTCACTTCTCTTCTTCGAGCCAGCCCATGGAGCGCTCCACGGCCTTGAGCCAGTTCTTGTACTCGCCGTCGCGCTTGTCGGCGTCCATGCGCGGGGTCCACTCCGCGGCACGGCGCCAGTTGGCGCGCAGCGCGTCGGTGTCCGGCCAGAAGCCGACGGCGAGGCCGGCGGCGTAGGCGGCACCGAGGCAGGTGGTCTCGGCGACCATGGGGCGCACCACGGGGGCGTCCAGGAAGTCCGAGAGGGTCTGCATCAGCAGGTTGTTGGAGGTCATGCCGCCGTCGACCTTGAGCGCGGTCAGCTCGACGCCGGAGTCCTTGGTCATGGCGTCGGTGATCTCGCGGGTCTGCCAGGCGGTGGCCTCCAGGACGGCACGGGCGATGTGCGCCTTGGTGACGTACCGGGTGAGGCCGGCGATCACG
The DNA here is from genome assembly GCF_040636735.1 of Streptomyces sp. NPDC035033. Classification (NCBI taxonomy): domain Bacteria; kingdom Bacillati; phylum Actinomycetota; class Actinomycetes; order Kitasatosporales; family Streptomycetaceae; genus Streptomyces; species Streptomyces sp. NPDC035033. Next base: position 49,947 of record NZ_JBEZUZ010000050.1, read on the forward strand.
CCGCGGGCGTCGGAGCGCCAGTACGGGGCGAAGAGGCCGGAGAAGGCGGGCACGAAGTAGGCGCCGCCGTTGTCCTCGACGGAGGAGGCCAGGGTCTCGATCTCGGCGGCAGACTTGATCAGGCCCATCTGGTCGCGCATCCACTGGACGAGCGAGCCGGTGACGGCGATGGAGCCCTCCAGGGCGTAGACCGGCTTCTTGTCGCCGATCTGGTAGCCGACGGTGGTCAGCAGGCCGCTGTAGGAGTTGATGATCTTGTCACCGGTGTTCATCAGCATGAAGGTGCCGGTGCCGTACGTGGACTTGGCCTCGCCCTCGGCGAAGCAGGTCTGGCCGAAGAGGGCGGCCTGCTGGTCGCCGAGCGCGGAGGCGACCGGGACGCCGTCGAGGACGCCGCCCTTGACCGTGCCGTACACCTCGGCGGAGGAGCGGATCTCGGGGAGCACGGCGGCCGGGATGTCCATCGAGTGCAGGATGCGCTCGTCCCAGGCCATCTCGTGCAGGTTCATCAGCATGGTGCGGGAGGCGTTGGTGACGTCGGTGACGTGGACGCCGCCCTCGGTGCCGCCGGTGAGGTTCCAGATGACCCAGGAGTCCATGGTGCCGAAGAGGATCTCGCCGCGCTCGGCGCGCTCGCGCAGGCCCTCGACGTTGTCGAGGAGCCAGCGGACCTTGGGGCCGGAGAAGTAGGAGGCGAGCGGGAGGCCGGTCTCGCGGCGGAAGCGGTCCTGGCCGACGTTGCGGCCGAGCTCCTTGCAGAGGGCGTCGGTGCGGGTGTCCTGCCAGACGAGCGCGTTGTGGACGGGCTCGCCGGTGTTCTTGTCCCACATCAGCGTGGTCTCGCGCTGGTTGGTGATGCCGATGGCCTTGACGTCGGCGGCGGTGATGCCGGCCTTGACGATGGCGCCGGCGACGACCTCCTGGACGTTGGTCCAGATCTCGGTGGCGTCGTGCTCGACCCAGCCCGGCTTCGGGAAGATCTGCTCGTGCTCCTTCTGGTCGACCGAGACGATCCGGCCGTCCTTGTCGAAGACGATGCAGCGGGACGAGGTGGTGCCCTGGTCGATGGCGGCGATGAACGGGCCGGCGGTGTGGGCGTCGGTCACGGTGTGCTCCTGGGGAAGTCTGGGAAGGACGGCTCGGGGCTCTGCTGTACTCGTACGGCTCAGGCGAACGCGAGGTTGTAGATACCCGCGGCGAGGGCTCCACCGATCAGCGGACCGGCGACCGGGATCCAGGCGTAGCCCCAGTCGGAGCCGCCCTTGTTCGGCAGCGGGAGCAGGGCGTGCACGATGCGGGGGCCGAGGTCGCGCGCCGGGTTGATCGCGTAACCGGTCGGGCCGCCGAGCGAGAGGCCGATGGAGACCACGACGAAGGCCGTGATCAGGGCGCCGAGGACGCCGAGGCCCTTGCCGCTGTCGTTGAGGCCCTGGGTGAGCACGGCGAGGACGAGCACGACGGTGCCGATGACCTCGGTGGCGAGGTTCTGCCAGGTGTTCCGGATCTCGGGGCCGGTGGAGAAGATGCCGAGCACCGGACCGGGGCCCTCGACCGGCTTGTCGCCGACGGTCTCCGGGTCGGTGAGGTGGGCCCGGAACTGGCCGTGGTAGGCGATCCAGACGAGCGCCGCGCCGATCATGGCGCCGAGCAGCTGGCCGGCGAAGTAGACCGGCACGTCGCCCCACGCGCCGTCCTTGACGGCGATGCCGACCGTGACGGCGGGGTTCAGATGGGCGCCGGAGAGGGAAGCCGTCATGTAGACGGCCGTCATGACGGCGAAGCCCCACCCGAAGGTGATCGCGAGCCAGCCCGCCCCGCGGGCCTTGGAGCTCTTGAGCGTCACGGCGGCGCACACGCCGCCGCCGAGAAGAATGAGTACGGCGGTACCGATGGTCTCGCCGAGGAAGATGTCGGAGCTGGACACCCGCGACTCCTTTGTCCTTCGTCCAGGGGATGGCGGACCCCGGTCCGCCCCGGTGGTCCGCGCCCTCGTGTGAGGGCGTCCACGGCCCTTGGCACTGCCACACTCTAACGCGTATTGCCGGTAGGTGTTCGACAATGTCGACCGATGAACGGAAGTTTTGCCCCGGGGTTAACAGCGCGTCAAGGGTCTGGGAAGCGAAAAACCCGCCGATAACGCGATCGTTACCGACGGGTTCGCTCTCCGTGCGGACCGACTCACCGGCCGCCGCGGCGCGGGCTCAGAAGCGGCCCGCCCCCAGGTCCCGGGAGACCGCCCGGGCGCAGTCCCGCACCGCCGCCACCAGCTCCGGGCGCAGCTCCCCGGCCGGGCAGACCCGCTCCACCGCCCCGGTGACCGCCACCGCGCCCACCGGCATCCGGCGCCGGTCGTGGATCGGCGCCGCCACCGAGGCCACGCCCTCCCAGGTCTCCTCCACGTCCGCCGCCCAGCCGCGCGCCCGCGTCATGTCGAGCAGCGACTCGAAGTCCTCCAGGCCCGTGACCGTGCGCGGCGTGAAGGGCTTGCGCTCCACCTCCACGGCCTCGCTGTGCGCCACCGGGTCGTAGGCCGACAGCACCTTGCCCAGCGCCGTGGAGTGCAGCGGCTGCATCGCCCCCACCTCCAGCACCTGGCGGCTGTCGTCCGGCCGGAAGACGTGGTGGACGATCAGCACGCCCTGCTGGTGCAGCACCCCCAGGTGCACGCTCTCCCCGCTGGACCGCGCCAGGTCGTCCGTCCACACCAGCGCCCGCGCCCGCAGCTCGTGCACGTCCAGATAGCTGTTGCCGAGCCGCAGCAGCTCGGCCCCCAGCTGGTACCGGCCCGAGGCCGCGTCCTGCTCCACGAAGCCCTCCGCCTGGAGGGTGCGCAGGATCCCGTGGGCCGTGCCCTTGGCCAGCCCCAGCGAGGACGCGATGTCGGACAGGCCGAGCCGGCGCTCGCCGCCCGCGAGCAGTCGCAGCATGGCCGCCGCCCGTTCAAGCGACTGGATGTTCTTCGCCATCGCCCGGCCCTTCTCCCTCACGTACCGCACACATATCGCTGTTCGACAATGCTGAACACTATCGGTCGATGCCGACCTTGCCTCGCACCTGACAGTGTCGTCGAAGAAGGGGCCGTACCGGGAGTCCTCGCACACAGGATGCCGTCCGCCACGTGGGACGCCGTGTCCGCCCCGGTCGAACCATGGTTACGCTGGGCCCGTGCACCCTGCGCCCAGGGTGCAAAGCCGACAGCCGTCGCATCCCAGGGAGCTCCTTCATGGCCTCGTCGCCGACCCCTTCCGTCTCCGCCGACAGCCGGACCCGCGCCGCCGCCCTCCGCGAAGCCCTCGCCAGCCGCGTGGTCGTCGCCGACGGAGCCATGGGCACCATGCTCCAGGCCCAGGAGCCCACTCTGGAGGACTTCCAGAACCTGGAGGGCTGCAACGAGATCCTCAGCCTCACCCGGCCGGACATCGTCGCCTCCGTCCACCGCGAGTACTTCGCCGCCGGCGTCGACTGCGTCGAGACCAACACCTTCGGCGCCAACCACGCGGCCCTGGGGGAGTACGACATCGCCCACCGCGTCCACGAGCTGTCCGAGGCCGGCGCCCGCGTCGCCCGCGAGGTCGCCGACGAGTTCACCGCCGCCGACGGCCGCCAGCGCTGGGTCCTCGGCTCCATCGGCCCCGGCACCAAGCTGCCGACCCTCGGCCACGCCCCGTACACCGTCCTGCGCGACGCCTACCAGCAGAACGCCGAGGGCCTCCTCACCGGCGGCGCCGACGCGCTCATCGTCGAGACCACCCAGGACCTCCTCCAGACCAAGGCGTCCGTGATCGGCGCCCGCCGCGCCCTCGAAGCGCTCGGCGCCGACGTGCCGCTGATCGTCTCCGTCACCGTCGAGACCACCGGCACCATGCTGCTGGGCTCCGAGATCGGGGCCGCCCTGACGGCCCTGGAGCCGCTCGGCATCGACATGATCGGCCTGAACTGCGCCACCGGCCCGGCCGAGATGAGCGAGCACCTGCGCTACCTCGCCCGCCACTCCCGCGTCCCGCTCTCGGTGATGCCCAACGCGGGCCTGCCCGTCCTCACCTCCGACGGCGCCCACTACCCCCTGAGCCCGGCCGAGCTGGCCGACGCCCAGGAGGCCTTCGTCCGCGACTACGGCCTCTCCCTCGTCGGCGGCTGCTGCGGCACGACCCCCGAGCACCTGCGCCAGGTCGTCGAGCGCGTCCGCGACCTCACGCCCGCCCCGCGCGACCCGCGCCCCGAGCCCGGCGCCGCCTCGCTCTACCAGACCGTCCCCTTCCGGCAGGACACCTCGTACCTCGCCATCGGCGAGCGGACGAACGCCAACGGGTCGAAGAAGTTCCGCGAGGCCATGCTCGACGGGCGCTGGGACGACTGCGTGGAGATGGCCCGGGACCAGATCCGCGAGGGCGCGCACATGCTCGACCTGTGCGTCGACTACGTGGGCCGGGACGGCGTCGCCGACATGGAGGAGCTGGCGGGGCGGTTCGCCACCGCGTCGACGCTCCCGATCGTCCTCGACTCCACCGAGGTCGAGGTCATCCGGGCCGGCCTGGAGAAGCTCGGCGGCCGCGCGGTCATCAACTCCGTCAACTACGAGGACGGCGACGGGCCCGACTCCCGCTTCGCCAAGGTCACCCGCCTCGCCCAGGAGCACGGCGCCGCGCTCATCGCGCTGACCATCGACGAGGAGGGCCAGGCCCGCACCGCCGAGAAGAAGGTCGAGATCGCCGAGCGGATCATCGACGACCTCACCGGCAACTGGGGCATCCACGAGTCCGACATCCTCATCGACACCCTCACCTTCACCATTTGCACCGGGCAGGAGGAGTCCCGCAAGGACGGCATCGCGACGATCGAGGCCATCCGGGAGCTCAAGCGCCGCCACCCGGACGTGCAGACGACGCTGGGCCTGTCGAACATCTCCTTCGGCCTCAACCCGGCCGCCCGCATCCTGCTCAACTCTGTCTTCCTCGACGAGTGCGTCAAGGCCGGCCTGGACTCGGCCATCGTCCACGCCTCCAAGATCCTCCCCATCGCCCGCTTCGACGAGGAGCAGGTCACCACCGCCCTCGACCTGATCTACGACCGGCGCGCCGAGGGCTACGACCCGCTGCAGAAGCTGATGGCCCTCTTCGAGGGCGCCACCGCCAAGTCCCTCAAGGCCGGCAAGGCCGAGGAGCTGGCCGCGCTGCCGCTGGAGGAGCGCCTCAAGCGGCGGATCGTCGACGGCGAGAAGAACGGCCTGGAGGCCGACCTCGACGAGGCCCTGGCCACCACTCCGGCCCTCGACATCGTCAACAACACCCTCCTCGACGGCATGAAGACCGTCGGCGAGCTGTTCGGGTCCGGGCAGATGCAGCTGCCGTTCGTGCTCCAGTCCGCCGAGGTCATGAAGACCGCGGTGGCCTACCTGGAACCGCACATGGAGAAGTCCGACGC
>NZ_JBEZUZ010000051.1:0-52371 GCF_040636735.1 Streptomyces sp. NPDC035033
CCGCGAAGGCCGCGGCCGAAGCGGCGGCGAAGGCGGCCGCGGAGAAGGCGGCGGCCGAGCGGGCTGCCGCGGAGCGTGCCGCGGCCGAGAAGGCTGCCGCCGAGCGTGCCGCAGCGGAGAAGGCCGCCGCGGAGCGGGCCGCCGCCGAGCGGAGGGCGGCCGAGGAGTCGGCGGCCGAGGTGACGGTGCAGACGCCGGTCGTGAACCTCGGCAAGGACTCCGGTACGGCCCCGGCGGCGGACGGCGACGCCCCGACCGTCTCGCCGAACGAGGTCACCGTGCCCACCCCCGTCGTCCGGCCGGAGGGCCCGCGCCCCGAGGCCGAGACGGCGGTCCTGCCGCAGGTCCGGGACCCCCGGGCCGCCGACCCCCGGACCGCCGCCCTGGACGAGACCGCCGTGCTGCCGCCCGTACGGGACGAGCGGCGGGACGAGCGGCGCGCCGATCCGGCGGACCGGGTGCCGCGGGACTTCTTCCGGGACGAGCGGGAGACCGGCGCGGCGGGGGCGAACGACGTCACCCGCGAGCTGCCCCAGCTCGACGAGCGGGGCCGGCCGCGCCGCCGCTCGGACTGGGCCGAGGAGACCCCGCTGGACGACCTGCCCACGCTGGCGGACGAGCTGTTCGGGGCGTACGACGACGAGAACGACGAGAACGACGAGGACGGCGGGGACGGGCCCGGGAAGGACGGCCGCCGGCGCCGCTGAGGCCCCGCGCCGGACCGGGCTGTCAGTCGGCTGCCCCACAATGGAGGGCGTACCTTCAGGAGGGGCAGACATGGCCGTATGGGACGACCTGGTCGGACAGCAGCGGGTCGAGGAGCAGCTCGCCGCCGCCGCGCGGGACGCCGACGCGCTGGTCACCGCCCAGGCCGCCGGCGAGCCCGGCCCCGAGGCGTCCAAGATGACGCACGCCTGGCTCTTCACCGGCCCGCCCGGCGCGGGCCGGGTGGACGCCGCCCGGGCGTTCGCGGCGGCCCTCCAGTGCGTGAGCCCCGACCGGGCGCTCGGCGGGGCGCCGGGCTGCGGCTTCTGCACCGGCTGCCACACGACGCTGATCGGCACCCACGCCGACGTGACGACGGTCTCCGCCGTCGGCACGGAGATCCTCGTCAAGGACATGCGCGACACCGTCCGCAAGTCGTTCACCTCCCCGGCCAACGGCCGGTGGCAGGTCATCCTCGTCACCGACGCCGAGCGGCTCAACGAGAAGTCGGCCAACGCCGTCCTGAAGGCCGTCGAGGAGCCCGCGCCGCGCACGGTCTGGCTGCTCTGCGCGCCCTCGGTCGAGGACGTCCTGCCGACGATCCGGTCCCGCTGTCGCCACCTGACCCTGCGCACCCCGCCGGTCGAGGCGGTGGCCGACGTGCTGATCCGGCGCGACGGCATCGAGCCGGCGATCGCCCACGCGGCGGCCCGGGCCACCCAGGGCCACGTCGACCGGGCCCGGCGGCTCGCCACCGACGAGCGGGCCCGCGCGCGGCGGGCCGTCGTCCTCAAGCTGCCGCTGCGGGTGGCGGACATCGGGGGCTGCTTCAAGGCCGCCCAGGAGCTGGTGGACGCGGCGGCGGAGGACGCGAAGCAGGTCGCCGAGGAGGTCGACGCCAAGGAGACCGAGGAGCTCAAGGCGGCGCTCGGCGCCGCCCAGGGCGGCCGGATGCCGCGCGGCACGGCCGGGATGATGAAGGAGCTGGAGGAGAAGCAGAAGCGCCGCGGCCGGCGGACCCAGCTGGACAGCCTGGACCTCGCCCTCACCGACCTCACCGGCTTCTACCGGGACGTGCTGGCGCTCCAGCTGGGCGCGCGCTCGGAACTGGCCAACGAGGACGTGCGGGACGCGGTGGAGCGGATCGCCCGCGACACCACCCCGGAGCGGACCCTGCGCCGGGTGGAGGCGGTCCTCGCCTGCCGCGCGGCCCTGGACCGGAACGTGGCCCCGCTGCTCGCGGTGGAGGCGATGACGATGGCGCTGCGGGACTGAGGCCGGGGCCGGCCGGGCCGCCGGCGATTGGACACGGTCCGTACCCGTCCGGATACGCTCCGGGAATGGACTCCAGGCGCTTCCTCCGTACCTCCGCCGCGGCCCTCGCCGCCGCCGGGCTGATCCTCTCCGGCTGCACCGGGGGCAGCGACGCGGCCGCGCCGGCGGGGTCCGCGACCGGGGCCGCCTCGCCGTCGCCCTCGCCCGCGGCGCTGAAGAAGTACTACGGGCAGAAGCTCGCCTGGCGGGACTGCGGGGTCGAGGGCTTCCAGTGCGCGACGCTGCGCGCCCCGCTCGACTACGCGAAGCCGGACGGGCCCGGCATCGAGCTCGCCGTCTCCCGGGTGCGGGCCACCGGCCCCGGCGAGCGGATCGGCTCGCTGCTCGTGAACCCGGGCGGGCCGGGCGGCTCGGCCGTCGACTACCTCCAGGGGTACGCGGGCGTCGGCTACCCCGAGCCGGTGCGGGCCCGCTACGACATGGTGGCCGTCGACCCGCGCGGGGTCGGCCGCAGCGAGCCGGTCGACTGCCTCACGGGCCCCGAGATGGACGCGTACACACAGGTCGACCAGACCCCGGACGACAAGGCGGAGACCGCCGCGCTCGAAGCCTCCTTCAAGCGGTTCGCGGCGGGGTGCGAGAAGCGGTCGGGCCCGGTCCTGGCGCACGTCTCCACGGTGGAGACGGCCCGGGACATGGACATCCTGCGGGCGGTGCTCGGCGACGAGAAGCTGCACTACGTCGGCGCCTCGTACGGCACCTTCCTCGGCGCCACCTACGCCGAGCTGTTCCCCGGGCGGGTCGGCCGGCTCGTCCTCGACGGGGCGATGGACCCGTCGCTGTCGGCGCTCGACCTCAACCGGGACCAGACGGCCGGCTTCGAGACCGCGTTCGGGGCCTTCGCCGCCGACTGCGTCACCCGGCCCGACTGCCCGCTGGGCACCGGCTCGGCCCGGGAGGCCGGGGAGGCCCTGAAGAAGTTCTTCCGCGACGCCGACGCCACCCCCGTCCCCACCGGCGAGGACCGCGCGCTGGGCGAGTCCCTGGCGACCACCGGCGTCATCGCGGCCATGTACGACGAGGGCGCCTGGCCGCAGCTGCGGGAGGCCCTGACCCGGGCGATCGGCGGCGAGGGCTCGGCCCTGCTGGCCCTCGCCGACAGCTACTACGAGCGGGACCCGGACGGCTCGTACGCGAACCTCATGGCCGCCAACGCCGCCGTGAACTGCCTCGACCTGCCCCCCGCCTACCGGGGCCCGGCCGACGCGGAGAAGGCCGTCCCCTCCTTCGACGCGGCCTCCCCGGTCTTCGGCACCGGCCTCGCCTGGGCCGCCCTGAACTGCACCTACTGGCCGTCCCCCGCGACCGGCCGCCCGCACCGCATCACCGCCGAGGGCGCAGCCCCCATCCTCGTCGTCGGCACCACCCGCGACCCCGCCACCCCCTACAAGTGGGCCGAGTCCCTCGCCGGCCAGCTCTCCTCCGGCACCCTCCTCACCTACGAGGGCGACGGCCACACCGCCTACGGCCGGGGCAGCGACTGCGTCGACACGGCGATCAACGCCTACCTCCTGGAAGGCACCCCGCCCGCCGACGGAAAGCGCTGCTCATAGCCCCCGGAACCGCCCGCTCCGGCCGTGGTCGGAGCACTCCCGGAAACTGTGTAGACTTGGCGACGCTGCTGCACCCACCATGGTGTCGCGCAGCACGCCGCCTTAGCTCAGTTGGCCAGAGCAACGCACTCGTAATGCGTAGGTCTCGGGTTCGAATCCCGAAGGCGGCTCACTCTGGAACCCCAGGTCGGAAGCTTCTGACCTGGGGTTTCGTGGTGTTCGGGCCGGGTTCGGGCCGTTTCGAGGGCAGGGGGAAGCATGGGCGGGAGCGAGCTGGCCGTGACCGAGCGGACTCGGTTGCGGCGGATGCGGGAGAAGGGGTCGTACCGGCGGGAGGACCTGGACGCGGTGCTGGGCGCCGGGTTCCTGTGCCACCTCGGGGTGGTCGTGGACGGGACGCCGATGGTGGTGCCGACCGCGTACGGGGTCGAGGGGGACCGGCTGTACGTGCACGGGTCCGTGGCCAGCCGGAGCCTGGTGCAGGCGCCGGGGAGCACGGTGTGCGTGACGGTGACGCACGTGGACGGGCTGGTCCTCGCGCGGTCGGTGTTCGAGCACGGGGTGAACTACCGGTGCGCCATGGTCTACGGCGTCCCCGAGGTGGTGACCGACCCGGAGGAGAAGCTGCGGGGGCTGCGGGCGCTGACCGAGCAGAGCAGCCCGGGGCAGTGGGAGTACGTGCGCCGGCCCAGCCGGAAGGAGCTGGCGGCCACCGCGCTGCTCGCCCTCGACCTCACCGAGGCGTCGGTGAAGACCCGGAGCGGGCCGCCGGACGACAGCGACTCCGCGGACGCGGAGCTGGGGCTGTGGGCGGGGGTGCTGCCGGTGGTGACCGCCTTCGGCACGCCGGAGCCCGACCCCGCGCTGCCGGAGGAGCTCGCCGCCGCCGTGCCCGGACACATCGCGGAGCGGGCCGGCCGGCGGGCCGACGGCGGGAAGGGCTAGGCCGCGGGGGAGAGACGGCTCAGGGCGTGGCTATCGCCAGGCGGGAGAGGTGGGGCGGGTCGGCCAGGACGTCGACCGAGGTGATGGGGCCGGCCGGGGCGGTGAAGACGTAGACCGCCTCCGGGGCGCCGGCCAGGGCCGGGGCGCCGTCCACCAGGACGGGGCGGGCCACCGCCGCCCGCGCGGCGAGGACCCGGGCGACCGCCGGGGCGCCGTGGGCGGGCCGGACCCCGCCGCGCACCGCCCCGTGGTCGGCCCGCAGCACCGCGTCCGGGTCGAGGAGGGCGCGCAGCGCCGCCGTGTCGCCCTCCCGGGCGGCGGCGAGGACCGCGTCCACCGCCGCCCGGAGCCGTGCCGGATCGGGCGCGGGCATCTCCTCGGCGCCCCTGACCCGGGCCCTGGCGCGGGCGCCGATCTGGCGGACCGCCGCCGGGCCGCGCTCCAGGGCGGGGGCGAGGTCCTCGTACGGGACGCCGAAGAGGTCGTGGAGGACGAGGACGAGCCGCTCCGCCGGGGTCAGGCCGGGGGAGCCGGGGGCTTCCGCCCAGGGGTCCCACGGGTCGGTGCGGCGGGCCTCGCGGGCCCGGAGCCGGCCGAGGCAGACCCGGGCCAGGACGGACTCCGGGGGCGGGCCCGGGTCGGGGACGGGGCCCGGGCCCCGGCGCGCGCCGGGGCGGGGGCCGTACGCGGCCAGGACGCCTTCGGTGGTCCGCACCGCCCGGTCCGCCTCGGCGGCGGAGCCGAGCAGGCCGCGGGCCATCGCCCGCAGCCCGGTGCGCGTGGGGCCGTCCACGTCAGTCGCCGTGCCCGGTGCCCCCGCTGCCGAATCCGCCGCTGGAGATGCCGCCCCACTTGCGCTTCTCCTCGTTCGGAGGCTCGGGGGAGGTCTCCGTGCCGCTGTCCTTGAGCTGGTACGGCATGAGCCGGTGGGCGCCGTCGGTGTGCGGCATCTCGGCCGGCCGGCGGTACTCCGACATCTCGCCGGGGAGCGCGCCGGTGTCCGGGCGGTGCGGCTGTTCCTCGGGTTCCGGTGGGCGGGGCTCGCGGGTCCGGACCCGGTAGCCGAACCAGAAGGCCGTGATCAGGACGGCGACGAGGACCAGGCCGCCGAGCACCTGTGCCAGGCCCGACTGCCAGACTCCAGCGGCCAGGACCTCTGCTGCGCTGAGAGTGTTCATACAACAGGATTACCCGATTCCACTTTTTTGGATGCGTCCGCGGTCGAGTTCGCTGAAACATTTCCCCGGGCCCATCGCGTCGAAGGGGTGTACGGCACGACAGACACATCCGGCGGTCGCGCAGGGCGTCCGCCCGTGACCCCGTGCGACCGCCAGGGAGAGGAGGGGCATGAGAACGTCCCGCGTGGACGGGTTCCTGGAGTTCGCTTCGGCCCGCACCGGCCAGCTGTTCCGCTCGGCCTGTCTGCTGACCAGCGGCGACGTCCACCTCGCGGAGGACCTCACGCAGGAGACGCTGGGGAAGATGTACGCCCTCTGGGGGCGCGCCTCCCGGCTCGGCAACCCCGCCGCGTACGCCCAGACCGTTCTCGTCCGCACGTTCCTCAGCCACCAGCGGCGGCGCTCCGCGACCGAACGCCCGCTGGGCGAACTGCCCGACCACACGCCGGACGACGGCGGCGACCCCCTGCTGCGGATCGCCCTCCTCGACGCGCTCGCCGCGCTGCCCCCGAAGGACCGGGCGGTCGTGGTGCTGCGCTACTGGGAGGACCGCAGCGTCGAGGAGACCGCCGACGCCCTGCACACCAGCTCCGCGGCCGTCCGCACCCGCTCCACGCGGGCGCTCGGCAAGCTGCGGCAGCGACTCGGCGGCAGCATCGCCGAGTTCGCCGCCCGCTGAGCGACCGCCCGTCCGCCGGGCCTTCTTCCGGGCCGTCCGCCGACGCCCGTCACCCCGATCCGCACCTCCGAAGCAGAGACGGTGATCTCGCCATGCCCCAGAACGAACACCACGACCCCGAGGCCGGGTTCGCCGACGAGCTCGGCCCCGCCCTGCGCGCCACCGGCGAGAGCTTCGCCCTCGACGGCCGGCCCGAGCTGGTCTCCGGCGGACTCGCCCGCGGCCGGCGCCGGCTGCTGCGCCGCCGCCTCGCCGTCACCGGCGGCGCCCTCGCGCTCGCCGCCGTCGGCGTCGGCGGCGTCTACGCCGGCACCGTCGTCACCCCCGACGGGCCGGCGGGGAAGGCGTCCGTGGCGGCGGCGCCCGAGGGCGGCGGGCAGGGCGCGGGCGGGACGGCGGCCACGACCCCCGAGGGACCGAAGCCGACCGCCGACACGCTGAAGCCGGGGATGGCGGAGATCCCCCTCTCCGAGATCGCGGACGTCGTCAAGGCCCACACCCCCGCCGGAACGTGGCGGTTCGACGGCCTCGACGGCACGGGCCAGGGCCTCAGCGGGACCTACGACGACGGGCGGGGCGAGGCCGCCTTCGGCGTCTTCCTCAGCCGTGCGGGCCGCGGACCCGAGGCCGGCGCCGACATGGTGACCTGCCCCGACCCGGTCTTCACCCCCCACGACGACTGCGACGAGGGGAGGCTGCCCGACGGCTCCCGGTGGATGGTCGTCCAGGGGTACGAGTACCCCGACAAGCGCGAGGAGACGAAGAACTGGCGGGCGACCCTGCTCACGAAGGACGGCTTCCTGATCGACGCGAACGAGTACAACGCGCCCGCCCAGAAGGGCGCCGAGATCAGCCGTGAGAACCCGCCCTTCACCGCCGACCAGATGAAGGCGCTCGTCAGCGCCGAGGCGTGGCGGTCGCTGCTGAAGCGGATCCCGCCGCTGCCCACCGCGCCCGCCGGGCCGGGGAAGGGCGGCGTGCCGGAGAAGGTGCGCGAGCTGCCGCCGGAGGTCACCGGCAACGCCGTCCCCAACACGCTGCGCTCCCTGATGCCGAAGGGGGTCACGGTCGTCACCAAGGGCGGCGAGGGCCAGTTCGGCTACGTGGTCGTCGACGACGGCAAGGGCAAGAGCCTCGTCCAGGTCAACGTCCAGTACGGCATGGGCGACGTCGCCGGCGACCTCTACGGCTCCGGGGACGTCACCACCCTGCCCGACGGCCGCAGGGTGAAGCTCTCCCAGCAGCCCGGCGAGAAGGGCGGCGCGGGCGTGGTCTGGTGGACCGCCGACACCATGACGGAGGACGGCTTCCGGGTCGTCGTCGGCGCCTTCAACACCGGCTCCCAGCACGAGGACGCCACCCGGGCGGAGCCCGCGCTCACCATGGAGCAGCTGAAGGCGATCGCCCTCGACCCGAAGTGGGCGAAGCTGCCCGCCAAGTAGGGGGCCGAGGCGGGGGAAGCGGGGGAACGGGCGGTGCGCGGGCGCTACTTGGCGTCCGCGTACCGCTCCACCGTCGCCGTCGTGAAGGGGAAGCGGACCGGCGTCGGCCCGAAGGCGATCCTGCCCGCCTCGTCCCCGGCCGCCCGGATCGCCTCCGTCACCGCCCCGGCCTCCTCCGCCGGACAGTGCACGATCACCTCGTCGTGCTGGAAGAAGACCAGCTCGGCCCGCATCCCGGCGGCGCAGAGCGTGCGGCGCAGGGCCGCCAGCATCAGCAGGGCCCAGTCGGCGGCGCTGCCCTGGACCACGAAGTTGCGGGTGAAGCGGCCCCGCGCCCGCGCGTTCCCCGAGGCGTAGCCCGGGGTGAAACCGCCCTCCTCCACGGGCTGTTCGGGGCCCTCCTGGGGGATGCCCGCCTCGTCGTCGTCCCCGGCGCCGGCCGCCCTCGGACTGGTCCGGCCGAGCCAGGTGCGGACCAGCCGGCCCTCCTCGCCGGCCTTCGCCGCCTCGTCGACGTAGGCGACCGCGCGGGGGAAGCGGCGGCGCAGCGCCGCCAGGTTCTTCAGGCCGTCGCCGCTGGTCTGGCCGTAGATCGCGCCCAGCAGGGCGATCTTGGCGTGGTCCCGGTCGCCGGAGAACGCCCGGTCGGACAGGCGGGTGTACAGGTCGTCGGGGTGCCCGGCGACCTCCATCAGGCCCGGGTCGCGGGAGATCGCGGCCAGCACCCGCGGCTCCATCTGGTCGGCGTCCGCGACCACCAGCCGCCACCCCTCGTCGGCGACGACCGCGCGCCGGATCACCTTCGGGATCTGGAGCGCCCCGCCGCCGTTGGTCGTCCAGCGGCCGCTGACCGTGCCGCCCGGCAGGTACTCCGGCCGGAACCGGCCGTCGCGCACCCAGTCCGCCAGCCAGGACCAGCCGTGCGCCGTCCAGATCCGGTACAGCTTCTTGTACGCGATCAGCGGCGCCACCGCCGGATGGTCGATCTCCTCCAGCTCCCAGCGTCGGGTGGACCGCAGCCGGACGCCGGCCCCCGCGAACGCCCGCACCACGTCGGCCGGCAGGTCCGGCCGGACCCGGCGGCCGAAGGCGGCCGACACCTCGTCCGCCAGCTCCGCGAGGCGGCGCGGCTCGCCGCCGCCCGCGTACCGCTCCCCGAGCAGGTCGTGCAGCAGCTCCCGGTGCACGTCGGCCCGCCAGGGCAGCCCGGCCCGGTGCATTTCCGCGGCGACCAGCATCCCGGCCGACTCGGCGGCGGTGAGCAGCCGCATCCGGCCCGGGTGCTCGGCCCGGTCGTGGCGGCGCTGCTGCTCCGCGTAGACCGCGAGGAGGCCCTCGAAGGGGACGGGGGCGGCCGGCGCCGGCTCGAAGAGGGAGTCCTGCGAGCCGGGCTCGGCCGCGCGCTGCGGCGGGTCGGGCGGCACCGGGGCGTCGCGCAGCCGGGCCCAGGCGGCGGCGGCCGAGCGGGGCTCGCCGAGCCGGCCCTCGTGCCCGAGGAGCAGCTGCTCGGCGGCCTCGACGTCGTAACACCGCTCGACGCGGACCCCGGCGGCGAGCAGCCGCGGGTACACCTCCGCCGTCGACCGCCACACCCAGCGCGCCACCCCGGGCCGGGACCGGACGGCCGCGGCCAGGTCCGGCTCGCGGCGCACCTCCCCGGCGGGCGCCCCGTCCGGCCCGAGGGGGACGAGGAACGCGCCCTCCCCCTCCGGCTCCGGCGCCAGCGCCCACCTCTCGCTCATGGGTGCGAGTCTGGCACCCGCCACTGACAGCGGCGGCGCACGACATCCGCGACCGGCGGAGGAGGGCTCAGGCCGCCGCGTGGAAGAGGGCCGCCGCCTCGCCGCGGGAGGCGACGCCGAGCTTGCCGAGGATGTTCGCCACGTGGAACTTCACCGTGGACTCGCTGATGTGCAGCTCCCCGGCGATGCGGCGGTTGCGGTGGCCGAGCGCCAGGTGCCGCAGGACCTCGGTCTCCCGCTCGCCGAGCGACGCCAGCGGATGGGCGGCCTCCACCTGGGGGGCCGGGGAGGCCAGCGGCAGGACGGCCGTCATGGTCGTGCCCCAGTTCGGGACGGCCTCGATCTCCAGCCGTCCGCCGAGGACGTCCAGCCGGTCCCGGACCGTGCCCGCCCCGAGCTCGCAGGAGGCGAGGGCGCCCGGCCCGTCGTCGCGCACGGCCGCCAGCAGCTCGTCCTTGGTCAGCTGCCAGCCGACGTGCACCCGGCTCAGGCCCTCCTGGTCCAGGGCGATCAGGAGCAGCGACCGGACGATGGACCGGGCGGCGTGCGCCACGTCGGCGGGGAGCGAGCGGTTCTCGTCCGGCGGCCCGAGTTCGAGCCGGACCGGGCTGTGCCGGAGCATCGGCCGGAGCTGGTCGGCCAGCCGCCCGAAGGCCCCGCCGGCCGGCTCCTCGGCGATCTCCCGGTCCTGCCGCCGGGTGGCGTGGGCCTCGACGAGCGCGGTGGCGGCGAGTTCGGTGGCGGCCGCCCGGGCCGCCGTGTCGTCCAGGCTCCCGCTGCGGAGCACCGAGAGGAGGCCGGAGAGGGCCGCCGCGTGGGCGGTGGTCAGTTCGGCGGTGACCCGGGCGCGGGTGTCGGCGGCGGTGCGGGAGCGGGCCAGCGCCCCGGGCATGGCCTCGACCGCGAACCGGTCGAGGTGGGCGGTCACCAGGTTCCACAGCCCCTGCGCCAGGGCCCGTTCGTCCGGCCCGGCGGGAGCGGCGCCGTCCTCCCGCACCAGGACGAGCAGCGAACGGCGGGCGGTGGCGTCGCTCGTCACGGCGAGGACCGTCCGGGGCCGGCCGCCGAGCCGGGCCGTCCCTTCCCAGGGCTCGCCGGGCACCCCGGTGGCGAGCAGCGGCGCCAGATCGGCGGTGGTGAGGCCGTCGGTCGCGCCCGTCCTCTTGAACGGCGAGTGCGCGCAGTGCGTGGAGAGTTCGGCGGCGCCGAGGTGCGGGACGAGCGGCGCGAGCGCGGCGGAGAGCCGCCCGAGGACCTGGTCGAGCGGGCTGCGGAGGATCTCGTACGCGGTGGTCAGCGTGAGCGGGTCCATGACGGCCAGCGTAACCAGCGGGCGGCCGCGGGCGGCTGGTCTTTCGGCCAGGCGGTACTGGCCGGAGGACGGGCCGGGAAGGGCCGCCGCCCGGCGCAGGCTTGACCGTGCCGGACAGTGAACGCGCCGACAGGGAGAGCGACATGACGACGGGGACGACGGGGACAGCGGGGACGACGGGGACGACGGGGGGAGCGGGGACGACGATGGAAGCGATCGTGTTCGAGGAGTTCGGCGACTCCGGGGTGCTGCGGCACACGACGGAGGCCGAGGTGCCGGTGCCGGGCCCCGGTCAGGTGCGGCTGCGGGTGGCGGCGGCGGGCGTCAACCCGATGGACTGGAAGGTGCGTCGGGGGCTGCTGGAGGAGTTCTTCCCGACGACGTTCCCCGCCGTGCCGGGGATCGAGGTGGCCGGCACGGTCGACGCGCTCGGCGAGGGCGTCACCGGACTCGCCCTCGGCGACGAGGTGTTCGGCTGGTCGGCGACCGGCGCGTACGCCCGGTACGCCCTCGCCGGCAACGTCCTGCCGAAGCCGGCCGGCCTGTCCTGGGAGGCGGCGGTGGGCCTGCCGGTCGCCGGCGAGACCGCGGCGCGGGTGCTGGCGGAGATCGGCGTACGGGAGGGCGAGACGCTGTTCCTGCACGGCGCGGCCGGGATCGTCGGCACCATCGCCGTCCAGCTCGCGGTCGCCGCGGGCGTCACGGTCGTCGGCTCGGCGTCCGAGCCCAACCACGCGTACCTGCGGGGGCTCGGCGCGGTCCCGGTCGCGTACGGCGACGGGCTCGCCGACCGGGTGCGGGCCGCGGCCCCGCGGGGCGTCGACGCGGTCTTCGACGCGGCGGGGCACGGGGTGCTGCCGGTCGCGATCGAGCTGCTCGGCGGGGAGGGGGCCGCGGACAAGGGGCGGATCGCGACGATCGCGGCCGTGGACGCGGCGGAGCACGGCATCGCCTACAGCCTTCCCGAGCAGGACTTCGACCGGGTACGGGCCTGGCTGACCGCGCAGGCGGAGGGCGTCCTCGCGGGCACGCTGAAGCTCCGGCACGCGGAGACCCTCCCGCTCAAGGAAGCCGCCCGGGCGCAGGACCTGAGCGAAACGGGCCACGTCCGCGGCAAGCTGGTCCTGACGCCGTAACCCCACGCGCGCTGCGCCCGCCGTTTCGTTGTGGGCAATCGTTCCGCAAAGGGCGGAACGGGTGGGCACAACGGAACGGCACCCTTAGCGGTGCCTCCGCGACCGGGCCTGGACCCGCACCGGTACGGAGCCGTACAAGGGGTGCGGGTCCAGGCGCGGAAAGCCTTGGCCCGGCACGGGGCGCCGTCCCGTGTGCCCACCCTCCCCCAAGGACTTCGTCCAGGGGGACCCCCAGCCCTAGCGGAACGCCTGCCCACACACGGGGGGTGGGGCGGTGGCCCGGCTCCGACCCCGGCCACCGCCCTGTTCCACGATCGCGGGTCAGCGGGTGAGGCGCCACGCGGGGAGGGCCGACGCGGCGACGGCCACCACCGCGCACACCCCCGCCGCCGCGCCCGCCCAGGCCCAGGGCACGGTCAGGACGACCGGCGCGGAGAGCGCGGCGAGGCCCGCGCCGAGGGCGCCGAGGACGGCGGCGGTCACGCCGAGTCCGAGGGCCGTGCCGATGGCCACCGCGAGCAGCGACTCGCCCGCCACCGCCCGCAGCGCCTGGAGGCGGGTGGCGCCGGCCAGCCGCAGCGAGGCCAGCTCCCCGCCCCGGACGGACGTGGCCATGAGCAGGGTGCTCGCCAGGGCGATCACCGTGTAGAGCAGCACGAGGCCGAGGAGGAGGCGCAGGCCCAGCCGGGCCGCCCGGTTCGCGGCCGGCGGGGTCGCGGAGGACCCGTCCGCCGTGGGCAGGGGGCGGTTCGACTCCAGGCGGTCGAGCGGGGCGCCGGGCGCCTGGGCGCGGGTGACGTACGGGCCGTTGTCGCCGGTGCCGCGGGCCAGGACGGCCGCCACCCGGAGCCGTACCGGTCCGCTGCCGTCCGCCCGCCACACCTCCACCTCCTCGCCGACCCGCCGCCGCTCGAACTCCTCGTTGACGACGATCGACCGGTCGTCCAGATCCCGCAGGTCGCCCGCGACCACCGGGAGCCGGGCGAGCTCGGCGAAGGCCGCCGGGTCGGCGACCGCGCGGGCCCGGTACTTCACGACCGCCTCGGCGCCGTCCCGTACGAAGAGGGAGGTCGGCCCGGAGGCGGCGACGACCGTGCCGGCCGGAGCCGCCTCCGGGAGCTCCACCCGCCGGCCCTCGACGACGTACGGGGCCGCCGTCCGGTCCCGCGCCTCCGTCTCCTTCGCCCGCGCCACGCTCTCCGACGCGCCGAACAGGGTCCCCGCCAGCGCCACGGTCACCAGGACCGGCGCGGCGACGGCGGCGGTGCGGCGCACGGCGGCCGCGCCGTTCTCCCGGACGAGGAGCCCGACCGCTCCGCCCCGAGGGACCGGCAGGAGCCGGGCCGCGGGCCGCACGAGGAGCGGGGCGAGCAGGGCGGCGCCGCCGATCAGGAGCATCGGCAGGGTCGTGTACGTCTTCCGCTTGAGCAGCGCCTCCGGTTCGGTGGCGTACGTCCACACCAGCAGCCCGAGCCCGGTCAGGAGCAGCCCGGCACCGAGCAGCGCCCGGCCCGGCGGCAGCACGTCCCGGTCGACGTCCGCCTCGCGCAGCGCGGCCGTCGGGCCGGTCCGCCCGGCCCGGTGGGCGGCGGCGGCCGCCCCGGCGAGGGCGACGCCGAGCCCCGTCCAGAAGGCCACGTGGTACGGCCATCCGGCGCTCCCGCCGAGGGCGGACGCGAACCAGCCCGGCGCCAGGTCCCGGGCCACCAGCGCCCGTGCCATCGGCGGCGCGGCGAGGCCGCCGAGCGCGCAGCCCGCCGCGGACGCGGTCACGCCGAGCACCGCCGCCTCGGCGAGCAGCAGCCGGCGGACCTGGCCGGGGGTGGCCCCGGCGGTGCGGAGCAGTCCGAACTCGCGGCGGCGCAGCGCCACGGAGAAGGCGAAGACGGAGGCGACGACGAAGACGGAGACGAAGGCGGCGACACCGCCGGCGGTGCCGAGGAGGGCGGTCAGGCCGGTGAGTTCGTGGCCGTCCCGCTCGTGGCCGGGGTCGGCGCGGCGGCGGTCGGCCCCGGTGAGGACCTGGGCCCGGTCGCCGACGAGGGCGCGGACCTCCTCGGCGGGCGCGTCGAGTCCGACGGCGTCGGGGCGTTCGGCGCCGGCGCGTCCTGCGTCGGGCCGTCCGCCGCCGGCCGGCGGCTCCTCCGTCACGGTCCAGCGGGCGCGCAGCTCCCGCAGCAGGGCCGTGTCCACAGGCTGTGGACGGTCGAGCGGCCGGGAGACGAGCGCCGTTCCGGGGCCGCGCCGGACCTCCACGGTCAGGGTGTCCCGCCCGAGGACGACGACGGGGGAGGACGCGAACCGCTCGGGGGCGGGCGCCGGCGGGTCCAGGGCGGCGGCGAGCCCGAGACCGGTCGCCGTGAGCAGCCCGACGCCGAGCACGAGGGCGAGGAAGCCGCCCAGGAACGAGGCCCACCGGGCCCGCAGCCCGCCCAGTACGACGCTCAGCATGCCGCGGCCCCCACTTCCGCGGCGCCCGCTCCCGCGCGGGTCCCCGGTCCCGCTCCCGGCCCCGCCGGGCGCAGGCCCGCGAGCCGGGCCGCCACCTCGCCCGCCGTCGGCGCGGCGAGTTCGCCGGCCAGGCGGCCGTCGACCAGGAAGACGACCCGGTCCGCGCGGGCCGCGGCGACCGGGTCGTGGGTCACCATCACCAGCGTCCGGCCCTCCTCGTCCACGAGGGAGCGGAGCATGTCCATCACCTCCGCGCCGGTCGTGGAGTCGAGCGCGCCGGTCGGCTCGTCGCCGAAGAGGACAGGGGGGCGGGCGATCAGCGCCCGGGCGATGGCGACCCGCTGGCACTGGCCGCCGGAGAGCTCGGCGGGCCGGTGCCTCTCGCGGCCGGCCAGGCCGACCCGGGCGAGCGCCGCCCGGACCTCGCCGCGCGCCGGGCGGCGGCCCGCGAGACGGAGCGGGAGGGCCACGTTCTGCGCGGCCGTCAGGGTCGGCAGCAGGTTGAAGGACTGGAAGACGAAGCCGATCCGGTCCCGCCGCAGCAGCGTCAGCCGCCGCTCGCTCAGCCCCTCCAGGGCGGTGCCCGCCACCTCGACCCGGCCCGCGTCCGGGCGGTCGAGGCCGGCGGCGCAGCGCAGCAGCGTGGACTTCCCGGAGCCGGAGGGGCCCATGACGGCGGTGAAGGTCCCGGCGGCGACGTCGAGGTCGACGCCGTCGAGGGCCCGGACGGCCCCGTGCCGCCGGACGAGCCCCCGGAGCCGCACGGCGGGGGAAGGGGAAAGGGAAGGGGTGCTGGTCATGGCTCCAGCGAACCGTTTCGCCCGGGTCCCGGTCACGCCGTCTGCCGGGCGTCCCGGGGTGGGGCCAGACCTACCCTCCGGGGGCGGGGCCAGGCGTACCCCCGCCGCCCTGAGACCATCGGAGGAGGCCGGACACGAGGCACGGAGAGGGCGGCGGACCATGCGGCAGGAAGAGCGGGGGTCGACCGTCGAGCGGGCGCTCGGGGCGGCCCTGCACACCGGGGACGACCGCTCCCTCGACACGGCGGCCTCCCTGCTCGCCGCCGACCCGGCCGCCGACGCCGGTCTCGCGCGGCGCGGCGAGGAGTTCGTCCGGACGCTGTGGGAGCGCGGCTGGCAGCCCGCCGACCTCGCGCGCGCGGTCCGCCGCGAGCTGGCGGAGGAGCACCTGCGGCTGCTCGGCGGCCTCGTGCGGGCCGAGACGGCCCGGTACGCGACGCTGCCCCGGCGCTGGCGGGAACAGCTCGACGCGCTGGAGACCGGGGACGGGCCGGGGGCCGCGGACCGCTTCTCGCACGCGACGGCCGTCCTGGAGCTGTACCGGCTGCTCGTCCGGCTGCCCCGGCTCGACGCGGTGGGCCCCGTACCGGGCGCGACGCTGCCGCCGGCGGCGGCCGGGGAGCCCCGGACGCTCGCCCGGATCCGGGCGCTGCTCGCCAAGGCCGAGGCCACCGGCTACCCGGAGGAGGCGGAGGCGCTGACCGCGAAGGCGCAGGAGCTGATGGCCCGGCACAGCCTCGACGAGGCGGGCCTCGCGGCCGGGGCGCCGTCGCCGCAGACGCCCGGCGCGGTCCGGATCGGCGTGGAGCCCCCGTACGAGCAGGCGAAGGCGATCCTGCTCGACGCGGTGGCGACCGCCAACCACTGCCGGGCGGTGTGGAACGAGGCGTACGGCTTCTCGACCGTCGTCGGCTTCGAGGCGGACCTCGACCCGGTCGAGCTGCTGTACACCTCGCTCCTCGTGCAGGGCACGACGGCGATGACCCGGGCGGAGGCGGAGCAGCGCAAGGGCGGCCGCAAGCGCACCAAGTCCTTCCGGCAGTCCTTCCTCCTCGCGTACGCGAACCGGCTCGGCGCCCGCCTGGCGGCGACCTCCCGGCGGGTGGCCGCCGAGGCCCCGACCCTCCTCCCGGTCCTGGCCTCCCGGGAGGTCGCGGTGGCCGCCCGCACGGACGAGCTCTTCCCGGAGACGCGGGCCACCCGGGTCCGCGCGATGTGGGACGAGGACGGCTGGAACCACGGCGCCACCGCCGCCGAGTCCGCCGCCCTCACCCCGGACCGGGCCCGTCTCGACCGCCGCGCCCGAGGCTGAACCGCTGGGCGAAATGTCGGATCACGGGGGGATCGTCGCTACGCTCGGCCCATGAGCTGGCTCCGGGCGCTGAGGGAGACCGCCCGCTCCGGACTCACCGTCGAGCGGCGGCGGCTCGCCCCCGCCGCCGCGGCCCGGGGCGCCCTCGGGCTCGCGCTCGTCATCGGCTTCTCGCTGGCGCTCTTCGGGCCGGCCGTCGCCGCCTCCTCCGCCTTCGGCGCCTTCCAGGCGGCCATCGCGACCTTCCAGCGCTCCTGGCGGCCCCGGCCCACCCTCGCGCTCGCCTCCGGCGGCAGCCTCGCCGTCTCCACCTTCCTGGGCTACCTGGTCGGCTCCCGCGCGGCCCTCTTCCTCGCGCTGCTGCTCCTGTGGACCTTCCTCTCGGGGCTCGCCTGGGCGGTCGGCCCCACGGCCGGCCTCATCGCCTCCTCCAACGTGGCGATCATGCTGGTCACGGTCACCCTGCCCACCTCCGTGGCGACCGCCGCCGGCCACGCCGCCATGATCTTCGCGGGCGGGGTCGTCCAGGCCGCCCTGGTCGTGCTGCTGCCGGTCCGGCCCTGGGGCGCCCAGCGGGACGCCCTCGCCGACGCGCTCGCGGCGGAGGCGGACTACGCCCGCCGGCTGCGCCACGACCCGGTCGCGCCCTTCGACCCGGTCCCGCTCATGACCGCCCGCAGCGCCGCCGCCGTCACGCCCCGGCAGGCCCGCCGCCGCCCCGCCGAACTCCACGGGCCCCGGCGGCTCGCCGAGCGGATCCGGCCCGTGCTCGCCTCGCTCGCGGACCCGGCCGTCGGCGCCCCCGCCGAGGGGCCGCAGCGGGACCGGGTCCGCGAGCTGCTGGCCGCGGCGGCGGAGGTCCTCGACGCCGTCGCGCACGCCATCCGGCACGGCCGGCCGGTCCGGCTGCCCCCGGCCGCCGTCGCCGCCCTGCGCACCCCCGACACCGGCACGGTCCTCTCCGGCCGCTCCCACCGCGCCGCCCTCCGCCTGGCCGCCCTCCTCGGCGACGTCGTCGAGGCGGTCGAACCGCGCACGGAGACGGAGCCGGGGGAGCCGAGACCGGGGGAGCCGAGGCCGGGGGAGGCGGCACCGGGGGAGAGGGAGCCGGGGGACGCCGGGCTCGTCGCCCGGAGCCGGCCCGGTCTCCTCAGGCTCGCGCCGCTCGTCGTCGCGAAGGCGCGGGCCGAGGTGCGGCCGGGGTCGCCGGTCCTGCGGCACGCGCTCCGGGTCTCCGCCGTCACCGCCGCCGGCTACCTGCTCGGTCTGGTGCTGCCCTTCGGGCACGGCTACTGGGCGCCGATGACCTCCGTGATGGTGATGCGCCCGGACTTCTCGCAGACGTACGCCCGCTCGGTGGCCCGCTTCGGCGGCACCCTCGTCGGGGTCGCGCTCGCCACCGCCGTGGTGCGGGCCGCGCACCCGGGGACGTACCTCCTGGCCGGCCTCGCCGTCCTCTCCGCCTTCGGCATGTACCTGCTGATGAGGACGGGGTACGCCGTCAGCCAGGTCTGCGTCGCCGCGTACGTCGTCCTCCTCCTCGGCATGGAGGGCTCCGGGGTGACCCAGACCGTGCGCGACCGGGTCCTGCTCACCCTCCTCGGCGGCCTCCTCGCGATGCTCGCCTACGCCGTCTACCCCGCCTGGGAGACGCCCCGGCTGCGCGGCCGGCTCGCCGACTGGCTGACCACCTCGGGGCAGTACGCGGCGACCGTCGCCGCCCGGTACGCCGACCCGGCCGGGCCCGGCAGCCCCGACGTGCGCGAGGCCCTGCTCGCCGCCCGCGCCGCGCGCGTGGCCTGGCAGGACGCCCTGGGCCGGGCCGGCCACGAACCGGTGCGGCACCGGGGGCTCTCGCACGCGGCGGCCGAGGGCGCGGGTCACGCGCTCGCCGAGTTCGGGCGGGCCGCCATGCTCCTGGAGGCCCACCTCCCCGAGCGCGGCGCCCCGCCCCTGCCCGCCGCCGAGGGTCTCGCGGAGGCGCTGCGCGAGGCGACCGAGCGGGGCGCGAAGGCCGTCCGCGAGCGCCGGGTCCCCGCCTGGGACGACCTCCGCGCGACCGTCGCCGCCTGGGACACCGAGGTCACCGACCCGCTGCTGCGGAAGGCGGCGCACCTGCTCCTCGCCGCCCTGGACGAACTGGCGGCGGCGCTCGCCGACGCCTGAGCGGCCGCCGCCGGTCCCTCCCTCCGGAATTCTTCCGACGGCCTGTCATCCGAACCCCGCACTGAGGGAGTTGAGAAGGGTGGAAGACCGTCCGGAACCAGGAGCGAACCCATGAAGAAGCGTCTCTTCGCCGCGGGAGCGGCCGTGACGGCGGTGGTGGCCGCCGCCGCCCTCGCCGCCCCGGCCACCGCCGCCCCGGCCTCCCCCGCCACCGCCGTCTCCGTCCCCTCCTCGCCGGTGCAGAAGGTCCGCTCCGGCGAGCGCGTCGACGCCGGCGACGGCTACACGATCTGGCTCACCCGCGAGGGCAAGCACTGGACCGGCCCGGACGGCTTCGAGCAGTTCCGCAGCGTCGTCGACGGCAACCTCGACCTCTCGCGGCCCGCCCTGAGCCACCAGGGCGAGGGCACCTTCCACTCCGGCGTCTACGGCGGTCCCGAGGCCGCCGGACGCGTCGAGGTGACCGACGCCGAGGGCCGCGTCACCCGCGCGACCCTGCTCCAGCTGCCCGGCCGGCCGGGCTGGGGCGTCTGGTACGCGCACACCGCGCCGTCCGACCGCGACGTCTCCGTCGCCTTCTACGCCCAGGACGGCCGGCTCCTCGTCGAGCTGCCCGCCATGGACGTCTGACGGGCCGTCCAGCACGCTCGGCGGGGCCCGGCACGGGGCGGGCCCCGCCGCCCCGCCTCCCGAACGCGAGGTCCGCCACCGTGACGCACCCACCAGCGCCAGACCCGGCACCGGAGCCGGAGCCCGGGACCGGGGCGGAGACCGGCGCCGACGCCGAGTTCGCCGCCTTCGCCGTCGCCGCCTGGCCCCGGCTCGTGCGCACGGCCCAGCTGCTCACCGGCGACTTCCACGAGGCCGAGGACCTGGTGCAGACGACCCTCGCGAAGGTGTACGGCCGCTGGGGCAAGGTCCCGCGCGACGGCCTCGACCTCTACGTGCGCCGCGCCCTCGTCAACAACAACCTCAGCCGCCTCCGCCGCCGCCGGGTCGCCCACCTGCTCGTCCCGGTCCTGCCGGAACCCGCCCGGCACCGGGACGCCGGCCACGCCGAGCACGTCGAGCGGCGGGCCGAGCTGCTGGAGGCGCTCGGGGACCTGAGCGCCCGCCAGCGCACCGTGATGGTCCTGCGGTACTGGGACGATCTGACCGAGCAGGAGATCGCCGACGTCCTCCAGTGCTCGCTCGGCACGGTCAAGACCCACGCCCGGCGCGGCCTCGCCGCGCTGCGCGCCCACCCCCGGCTCGCCGCCGGCCCGCCGTCGCTGTCCGGCCCGCCCCTCCGCACCCCCTACGGAGCCCGCCCATGACCCCCGCCCCCGACGCCGCAGGCGAACCGGCCACCGCCGGCGCGCGGGACCGCGCGCCCCGGTCCGAGGACGGCCCCGGCGCCGCCGACGCCTGGGACGACCTGCTGCGCGCCGAGTTCGGCCGGGCCGCCCACGACGTGACGCCGGGGCCCGCGCCCCTGGCGGCGGTCCTCCGCGCGGGCCGCGCCCGCCGCCGGCGCCGTACCGTCGCCCTCTCCGTTCTCGCCGTCCTCGGCGTCCCGGCGGCCGTGGCGGCCGGGACGGCCCTGGTCCGCGACCCGCATCCGGCCGCCGGGCTCGCCGCCCCGCCGGCCCGCCCCGCCGCCTCCGCCCCTCCTGCCTCCGGCACCCCTTCCGTACCTTCCGCCTCCGGCGCCCCCTCCGTACCGCCTTCCTCCGGCGCCCCCTCCGTACCGCCTTCCTCCGGCGCCCCCTC
The DNA here is from genome assembly GCF_040636735.1 of Streptomyces sp. NPDC035033. Taxonomy (NCBI): domain Bacteria; kingdom Bacillati; phylum Actinomycetota; class Actinomycetes; order Kitasatosporales; family Streptomycetaceae; genus Streptomyces; species Streptomyces sp. NPDC035033. The sequence continues at coordinate 20,509 of NZ_JBEZUZ010000051.1, forward strand.
CGTACCGCCTTCCTCCGGCATCCCCTCCGTGCCGCCCGCCTCCGGCGCCCCCTCCGTGCCGTCGGTCCCGCAGGTCCCCGTCGGCACCTCGCGGCTCCCCGGCGCCCCGGTGCGGACCGTCGCGGCGGGGGAGCGGGTGGCCGCCGCCCCCGGGTGGACGGTGTGGCTCACGGCGCGGGGCAAGCACTGGGAGGGTGGCGAGGACGGCCTCGAACAGTTCCGCAGCGTCACCGACGGCAACGTCGACCTGAGCACCCCCGGCCTCAGCCACCAGGGCGAGGGCACCTTCCACTCCGGCCTCTACCACGGCACCCGGGCCGCCGGCCGGGTCGAGCTCGCCGACGCCCGGGGACGAGTCGTCGAGGCCGCCCTCCTGGAGCTGCCGGGCAGCCCCGGCTGGGGCGTCTGGTACGCCGTCACCCCCGACGAGGCCCCCGTCGCCCTCCGCCTGTACGACCGCGCGGGCCGCCTCCTGTCCGAGCTCCCGGCCGTCTGACCCGCGCGGCCCCGCCGGGAACCATCGCCCCCGTGCTCCCGTCCCCCCGGATGAGAAGATCGCGGGGGCGTTTCCGGGCGACCTGACATCGTTGGCACGGTGCGTGGCGTATCGGCTACGCCACGCCTCGTGCACGTGCATCTGCTCATGCAGCGGCATATGAACGCAGCTATGATCCGGGGAAGTTGACACCTGTACCAAGCAACTCGGGGAGCTTCCGGTGCACCACGCGGACCACGCGTACAACGGCATGGCGGCCACGGAGCTGCGGGGCGTCGTCTGGCAGAAGAGCAGGCACAGCAACTCCCAGGGCTCGTGCGTCGAGTTCGCCAAACTGCCGGGGGGAAACGTTGCCGTGCGCAACTCCCGCCACCCGGACGGCCCGGCGCTCGTCTACACGCCGGCCGAGATAGAGGCGCTCCTGCTGGGCGTGAAGGACGGGGAGTTCGACCACCTCGTGTGAACCGGCGCCGAGAGCGTCTCCCCGGGAACGTCTCCCCGGGAACGTCTCTCCGGGAGCGTCTCTCCGGGAGCGTCTTCCGGGAGGTCTCCCCGGGCGAGGTCTCCCCGGGCACGGAGAAGGGCCCCGGCGGTGACCGCCGGGGCCCTTCTCCCGTACGCGCGAAGGCCCTACTCCTCCGGGCCGACCCGGAAGAGCGCCCACACCACCTTGCCCTGGAGGGTCCCGGCGAGCGGGTGCCAGCCCCAGCTGTCGCTGAACGACTCCACCAGGAACAGGCCGCGCCCCGACTCGGCGGAGAAGTCCTCCTCGCCGCCGCGCGCCTCCGGGCTCTCCCGGCTGGGGTCGCGCACCGCGCACACCAGGCGGGAGGCCCAGCGCATCAGGTGCAGCCGGACCGGCGGGCCCTGCGGTTCGTCCGGGCGCCCGGCGTCCGGGACGCCGTGCCGCAGCGCGTTGGTGACGAGCTCGGAGACCACGAGGGCCACGTCGTCGAACCGGTCGGCCAGGTCCCAGCGGTCGAGCGTGGCACTGGTGAACTTCCGGGCCCCGCGCACGGCTTCGTACCGGGCGGGCAGGGCGCAGGAGGCGGAGGTGGAGACGGCGCCGGGATCGATCGGCGGGAGACCCTGCCGTAAAGGCTCGAGCACGGTCGATCCATTCGTCCCCATGCGAGGCACTCCCGGGAATCGCGGCGGTGGTGCGACAACGGTGCGAAGCGGTGCGACAACACGACAACACGAACGAGTGCGCGGCTGCGCGGGGTCCATGGTTCCGAATGCGCCCACGGGATGCAAGGGCAGATGCACGTGCACGCGGTGAAGGGTGCCGGACCTGTCCGACCCTGTGGCGAATCTGTGGAAATCTTCTTGACGGCGGCGTGTCCGGTTCTCGTCCGCCGAGGATCCCACGCGTCCCCTTCCGTAACCAGATGTGTACGCGCTGAAGCGTTTGGTGGCAGAATCCGGGGCTCGACGGGGGCTCGTCACCGTGAAGGGGAGGCTGGGAGCCGTGACCGCAGGCGAAATGAACGGAGCGGGCGGGAGCGTCGTCCGGCGCATTCTGCTGGGCTCCCAGCTGAGGCGCCTGCGCGAGTCGAGGGGGATCACCCGCGAGGCGGCCGGGTACTCGATCCGCGCCTCCGAATCCAAGATCAGCCGCATGGAGTTGGGAAGGGTGAGCTTCAAGGCCCGGGACATAGAGGATCTGCTCACTCTCTACGGCGTCACCGAGGAGACCGAGCGCGGCGCGCTCCTCGGTCTCGCCCGCGAGGCCAACCTCGCCGGCTGGTGGCACAGCTTCGGCGACGTCCTGCCGGGCTGGTTCCAGACGTACATCGGCCTCGAAGCGGCCGCCTCCCTCATCCGCGTCTACGAAGTGCAGTTCGTGCACGGTCTGTTGCAGACCGAGGCGTACGCCCACGCCGTCGTCTCCCGGGGCATGCCCGGCGCCTCGCGGGCCGAGATCGACCGCCGCGTCGCCCTCCGCCTCGAACGCCAGAAGGTGCTCGTCTCCGAGCACGCCCCGCACTTCCACGTCGTCCTCGACGAGGCCGCGCTGCGCCGTCCGTACGGCGACCGGGACGTCATGCGCGGCCAGTTGAAGCACCTCATCGAGGTCTCCGAGCACCCGGGGGTCACCCTCCAGGTGATGCCCTTCAGCTTCGGCGGGCACGCCGGCGAGAGCGGCGCCTTCACCATGCTCAGCTTCCCCGAGTCCGACCTCTCCGACGTCGTCTATCTGGAACAGCTCACCGGCGCCCTCTACCTCGACAAGCGGGAGGAGGTCGGCCAGTACGCCGCCGTGATGGAGAAGCTGGCGAAGGACAGTCCGGATCCGGCCGAAAGCCGTGATCTTCTCCGTGGCCTCCTCCAACTCTCCTGAGACATCAGTACGATGACGGCGCATCAGTAGCCCCGGCGATCAGGCGCCCGTCCGTGCCCGGTCGACCGGCAGCCGGCAGAGGGGTTCTTTCGTCCATGTCGCACTTCACCGATCTGGCCCACCAGTTCATCGACGGCGAGTGGAAGCCGGGCAGCGGCTCCTGGGACATCATCGACTTCAACCCCTACACCGGGGAGCGGCTCGCCTCGATCACGGTGGCCACCGCGGAGGAGGTCGACCGCGCCTACCGCGCCGCCGAGCGCGCGCAGGCCGCCTGGGCGGAGACCAACCCGTACACCCGCCGGCTGGTCTTCGAGCGCGCCCTCAGGATCGTCGAGGACCGCGAGGAGGAGATAGCGGAGACGATCGTCGCCGAGCTGGGCGGCACCCGCCTCAAGGCCGCCTTCGAGCTGCACCTCGCCAAGGAGTTCCTGCGCGAGGCGATCCAGCTGGCGCTCCGGCCCGAGGGCCGCATCCTGCCCTCCCCGGTCGATGGCAAGGAGAACCGCGTCTACCGCCTCCCGGTCGGCGTCGTCGGCGTCATCTCCCCCTTCAACTTCCCCTTCCTCCTCTCGATCAAGTCGGTCGCCCCCGCCCTCGCGCTCGGCAACGCGGTCGTCCTCAAGCCGCACCAGAACACCCCGGTCTGCGGCGGCACCCTCGTCGCGAAGATCCTGGAGGACGCGGGCCTCCCGGCCGGCCTGCTCAACGTCGTCGTCACCGACATCGCCGAGATCGGCGACGCGCTGCTGACCCACCCGGTCCCGAAGGTCATCTCCTTCACCGGCTCCGACAAGGTCGGCCGCCACGTCGCCACCGTCTGCGCCGAGAACTTCAAGCACGCCGTCCTCGAACTCGGCGGCAACAGCGCCCTGATCGTCCTCGACGACGCCGACCTCGACTACGCCGTCGACGCCGCCGTCTTCAGCCGCTTCGTCCACCAGGGCCAGGTCTGCATGGCCGCCAACCGCATCCTGGTCGACCGCCGCCTGGAGGCGGAGTTCACCGAGAAGTTCGTGGCGAAGGTGAAGACCCTCCGGGTCGGCGACCCGGCCGACCCCGCCACCCACATCGGCCCGCTCATCAACTCCCAGCAGGCCGAGTCGGTCGCCGGGGTCGTCGAGCAGACCGTGGCGGCCGGCGCCACCGCGCTGCTGCACGGCGCGGTCGAGGGCAACCTCGTCTCCCCGTCCGTGCTGACCGGCGTCCCCGCCGACGCCCCCGTCCTCGCCCAGGAGATCTTCGGCCCGGTGGCCCTGATCGTCCCCTTCGACGGCGAGGACGAGGCCGTGCGCATCGCCAACGACACCCCGTACGGGCTGAGCGGCGCCGTCCACACCGCCGACGTCGAGCGGGGCGTGCGGGTCGCCAAGCGGATCCACACCGGCATGATCCACATCAACGACGGCACCGTGCACGACGAGCCGATCGTGCCCTTCGGCGGCGAGAAGCACTCGGGCGTCGGCCGGCTGAACGGCGACGCGATGGTGGAGGCGTTCACCACCCAGAAGTGGATCTCGATCCAGCACGGCCGCAGCCGCTTCCCCTTCTAGACGGCACCCGTTCTAGGACAGGACCTGTCCTCTTTCCTCCGTACGGTGGGCACGGCCCGGGAGACACGCGGGCGAACACGTATGGACGGAAGGCGGACATCATGGTGGCTCTTGTTCCCGCGGAGGCCCCCGGCGACGAGCGCGGCGCGTTCCTCAACTTCGTGGAGGCACAGCGCGCCGCGCTGCGCCGCGCCCTGACCGGCCTCACCGAGGAGCAGGCGGCGAGCCGGCCCAGCGCCAGCGAGCTGAGCCTCTCCGGCCTGGTCAAGCACGCGGCCGAGGCCGAGCTGAACTGGCTGCGGCTCGCGCAGCGGCGGGAGAACGAGCTGCAGCGGACCCGGGAGACCTGGGGCGAGTCGTTCCGGCTCGTCGACGGCGAGACGATCCCCGAGGTGCTGGCCTTCTGGGAGGGCGTCGCGAAGGAGACCGAGGAGTTCGTCCGTACGGTGCCGAGCCTGGACGACACCTTCCCGCTGCCGACCGCGCCCTGGTTCCCCGTGGACGGCCGGGTCTCGGTCCGCTGGATGCTGCTGCACCTGGTCCAGGAGGTGGGCCGGCACGCCGGGCACGCGGACGTGATCCGCGAATCCCTGGACGGCAAGGTCTCCCTCGACCTGATCGCCCTGGAGCGTGAGGGCTGAGGGCGGGGCGGGGCCGGGGGCTGGAAGCGGTCGCTCGGCGTCCCGGCTCGGCGCCCCGGTTCGGCGTCCGGCGTCCGGTGAATTTTTCTTTCCCCAGGGTGGAACCCGGAGGCGGTGCGCGGTGTACCAGAAGCAGACGGTTCACCGCGAACCGCCCGAGGGACAGGGGGAAGTCCGATGCGCGTTCCCGTTTCCCGGGTGCCGGCCCCGCTCCGCGCGCTCGTGGCACTGCTGCTGGCCTGGCTGCTGGCCGCCTGTACGGGCGGGCCGGCACCGGCGCCCCGGAGTGAACGGCCCGTGGACGGAGGGATGTTCGGCGCTCCGCCGAGGATCGCGGACGGCGCCGGGCTGCCGGGGTGGGCGTCGGGCGTCGGCTTCGCCGCCGACGGCAGCGGCTTCACGCTCCTCGCGGAGTGCGTGAGCGACCCGGGCCGGCCGGAGAACGGCTTCTGCCGCCAGCGGGTCGCGGTGCTCGACCCGGGCGCGGAGCGATGGGAGCAGCGCGTCTCGCCCCTTCCCGAACTGCGCGGCACGGAAGGGGTGTCGGCGCGGCTGTGGGTGCTGGGCCCGGGGCGGGCGCTGATCGAGGACGGCGGCGGGGAGGAGCCGCTGCGGGGCTGGTTCACCGCCGACGGCGGGCGGAGCTGGCGGGGCGTCGATCCGCGCCCGGCCGGCCGGACCCCGGACATACCCGTGGGGGCGGCACTGGTCGCCGAGTGCGCGTCGGATCCGGGCGCCCCGACGGAGTCGTGCGCCCGGGAGCGGCTGGCGGTGATCTCGCCGCGGGACGGGCGGCGGCGGGAGCTGGTGGCGCAGCCGGCGCTGGGGGCGCACCCCCGGCCGGCGGCGGTCGCGGAGCCGGACGGCTCGTGGTGGGTGTCGGGCGGGGAGCCGGGGACCGGGCGGGCGGTGGTCGCCGTCTCCCGGGACCGGGGCCGCAGCTGGTCGGTGAGCCGCTTGCCGAGCCCGGGCCCGACGGACCCCCCGTCCTGGTACACGTCGGTGGTGGTGGGCCCCGACGCGGTGTACGCGGCGGAGGTGGGCGAGCTGGAGGGCGGCGAGCCGGTCAAGAACCCGCTGCGGGCGCTGTACCGCTCCGGGGACGGCGGCAGGACCTGGCAGCGGACGTGGACCACGGGCCCGGACCGGGAGCCGCGCTCGCTGGAAGGGCTCCCCGTGCCGGGCCCGGGCGGCCGGCTCGACGTCGCCGCCCAGACGTCCGGCCACCGGAGCCTGGACGGCGGCCGGACCTTCCGGGAGCTGGACGACGGCACCGCGTACGTCCGCCGCACCGCCGTCGGCCTCCTGCGCGAGGACGCCCGCTGCCGGTACGAGCTGACGCGCGACGGCGTCCGCTGGTCGGCGTTCCTGCTGGCGTGCGGCGACGACGCCTCCGTGGGCGGGTCCTAGTGGTGGAAGGCGGTCGCGGCGTCCTTGTCCCGGGTGAAGGGGCGCGGCTGGCGGCGGAGTTCGGGCAGCAGGCGGTTCAGATCCTCGACGAGGAGGCCCGCGAGGTCGGCGGAGAAGCCGTTGCGGCAGACGATCCGCAGCACCGACAGGTCCTCGCGGTGGGCGGGGAAGGTGTAGGCGGGGACGAGCCAGCCGCGCTCGCGGAGCCGGCGGGAGACGTCGAAGACGTCGTAGGAGGTGACGTCGGGGGTGGTGGTGAAGGCGAAGACGGGCAGCTGGTCGCCGCGGGTGAGGAGCCGGAAGTCGCCCATGGCCTCGACGCGTTCGGCGAGCGCCCGGGCGACGTCCCGGCTGGTCTGCTGGACGGCCCGGTAGCCCTCCCGGCCGAGCCGGAGGAAGGTGTAGTACTGGGCGACGACCTGGGCGCCGGGGCGGGAGAAGTTCAGGGCGAAGGTGGGCATGTCGCCGCCGAGGTAGTTGACCCGGAAGACCAGTTCCTCGGGGAGTTCCTCGGGGCCGCGCCACAGGGCCCAGCCGACGCCGGGGTAGACGAGTCCGTACTTGTGGCCGGAGGTGTTGATCGAGGAGACCCGGGGGAGGCGGAAGTCCCAGACCAGGTCCTCGTCGAGGAAGGGGGCGATCATGCCGCCGGAGGCGCCGTCGACGTGGACGGGGACGTCGAGGCCGGTGCGGCCCTGGAGGTCGTCGAGGGCGGCGCAGATGTCGGCGACGGGCTCGTAGGAGCCGTCGAAGGTCGAGCCGAGGACGGCGACGACGCCGATGGTGTTCTCGTCGCACAGCGCGGCGGCGGATGCGGCGTCGAGGTGGTAGCGGTCGCCCTCCATGGGCACCAGGCGGGGCTCGACCTCCCAGAAGTCGCAGAACTTCTCCCAGCAGACCTGCACGTTGACGCCCATGACCAGGTTGGGGCGGGCGGTCGCCGGGTAGCGGTCGGCGTTCTTCCTGGCCCAGCGCCGCTTGAGCGCCATGCCGGCGAGCATGCAGGCCTCGCTGGAGCCGGTGGTGGAGCAGCCGACGGCGGCGGTCGGGTCGGGGGCGTGCCAGAGGTCGGCGAGCATGGCGACGCAGCGGCGTTCGAGTTCGGCGGTGCGCGGGTACTCGTCCTTGTCGATCATGTTCTTGTCGCGGCACTCGCTCATCAGGACACCGGCCTGGGGCTCCATCCAGGTGGTGACGAAGGTGGCGAGGTTGAGCCGGGAGTTCCCGTCCAGCATCAGCTCGTCGTGGACCAGCTGGTAGGCGCTGGCCGGCGGCAGCGGCCCCTCGGGCATCCGGTGGCGGGGCGGGGCCTCCGTCATCCCGCCGACCGGATCGGCCTGGCCGAAGAAGGGGTTGAGGGCGAGCCGGCGGAAGGGCTCGGAATCGGCGTCGTCGGATCCCTTGTGGAGGGGGGCCATCGGGTGCTCCTTCTGCGGCGGGCGGCGGCGGACCGCGGCGGGCGGGCGGGTCAGCGCAGGGCGCGGCCCTGGTGGTCGAGTTCGAGCTGCGGGCGGCCGGTGACGACCAGCCAGGCGGGCAGGGTGGCCAGGCAGAGGAGGGTCAGCATGGCGGGGGAGGCGGCGAGGACGGCGGCGACGAAGAGGCTCACCCACCCCTGCCGGGTGGTGGCGAGGAGGACGCCGAGGACCGCCGAGGAGACGGCGACCGCCGGGTGGATCTCCGGCACGAGGGCCTGGGCGGCCAGCCCGAGGGCGGCGCCGATGAAGACCGCGGGGAAGACCCGGCCGCCGCGGAAGCCGCAGGCGGCGGCGACCAGCAGCGCGACGAGCTTCACGACGGCCAGCCCGGCCAGCTCGCCGGAGGAGTGCTCCCCGAGGGAGCCGACGAGCTCCTCGGTCTCGTGGAGGCCCTTGAAGAGGGTCAGATGGCCCCCGAGCGCGCCCAGCAGGCCCAGGAGCAGGCCGCCGAGGGGCAGCATCAGCATCGGGTGCCGCAGCCGCCCGAAGGCCCGGTGGAGGGCGGGGAAGGCCCAGCAGCCCAGCAGGCCGAAGAGGGCGCCGAGGGTGGCGACGACGAGGGCGGCGAGGAGGTCCTCCCAGCCGGGTTCGGTCAGCGGCGGGAGACCCATGGCGAAGCTGGGGGAGGAGAACAGCTGGGTGGTCATCGCGCCGGCGCCGGCGGCGACCAGCGGGGCGAAGAGCCGGTCCCACAGCGAGCCCCGTCCGGGCCGGCCGACGAGCGCCTCGGAGAGGACGAGGGCGGCCGCGACGGGCGTCCCGAAGAGCGCGCCGAAGGTGCCCGCGGTGGCCAGGGAGACCCAGAAGGCGCCCGGTACGTTCGGCAGGGCCCGCAGGCCCAGCCAGGCGGCCAGCGCGATCGCGGAGGCGATCGTCGGCTGCTCGGGGCCGAGGGAGACGCCGCCCGCGAGGGCGAGGGTGCTGGCGAGCAGGAGGCCCGGCACCACGCCGGGCGGCAGCGGCGGCCCGCCGAGCCCCTCGGAGGCCGGGTCGGGCCCGGCGTGCCCCGGCGCCTTCCAGACCACGAGCCCGACCGCGACCCCGGTCGCCGTCAGGACGCTGATCATCCACAGCGAGGAGTACCGGCCGATGTCCAGGGCATCGGGCAGCGTCTCCCAGAGCACCGCCTGGAGCTCCTCGGCGACCGCGCTGATCGCCAGGAAGAGCAGGGCCGACCCGACGCCCACCACGAGGGCGGGCAGGACCTGCGGCAGCAGGAGCCGTACCGGGGCTTCGACGGGGGCGGTCGCGTCATGATCGGTGGCCACCGCCCCACCATAAGTGAGCAAATGCCGCATAACACCTCGAAAGCGCCGGGCTTTCGGGCGTGCACCTCACGTCGCGTCAGGACCCAGGCCGACGGCGTACCGACAGAGAAAGGGGCGGACGGCCACATGGGCCACTCCGTGGGACAGGTCGCCGGGGTCACGGTGCGCACCCTGCACCACTACGGCGCGATCGGACTGCTCTCCCCGAGCGGACGCAGGACGGCGGGCCACCGCCGCTACGACGACGCGGACCTCGACCGGCCCCAGCGCGTGCCGTCTCACCGGGAGCTCGGCTTCCCCTCGACCGGGCCGCCGCCCTCCTCTCGCACGAGCCGACCCGGGCCCGGAGACGGAGGGGGCTCCCCGCCGACCCCGCCGCGTACGGACCGGCCGCGTACGGACCGGCCGCGTACGGACCCGCCGCGCACGGACCGGCCGCGTACGGACCCGCCGCGCGTGACCGGCCACGTGAGCCCGGTCACGGCCGGTCGCGCACAGCCGGTCGCGCACGGCCGGTCACCCATGCCCGGTCACCCGCCGACCGGGGCCGGGCTCAAGGCCGCGGCGCGATGACCACCGCGGTCCCGTAGGCGCACACCTCCGTGCCCACGTCCGCGGCCTCCGTCACGTCGAAGCGGAACATCAGGACCGCGTTCGCACCCCGGGCGCGGGCCTGCTCCACCAGGCGCTCCATCGCCTGGTTCCGGGTCTCCACCAGGGTCTTCGTCAGCCCCTTCAGCTCGCCGCCGATCATCGACTTGAGACCGGCGCCGATCTGACTGCCCAGGTGGCGCGAGCGGACCGTCAGCCCGAAGACCTCGCCGATCACCTGCCGTACCTCGTGGCCGGGAACGTCGTTCGTCGTCACCACCAGCACGTCGGGGTGCGGTCCCTGACCGCCTCCGTACTCCTCGATGCCCATCGGCACTCACCTCCTGGTCACCCAGGGTCGTCGGAGCGGAGCCCTTCCGCATCCCCTGCGACCCGGGCGGAACCGGGGGGAGCCGCTCCACGTTGATAGCTTGGGGCGCGCCGTCGGCATGTCCCTCCCGCACCCCGACATGCCCCCACCCCGACCGCAGGAGCCCGGAACCCGTGAACACGCTTGCCCTCGGACCGAGCTGGCTGGATCCGGACTACCTGATCCAGACCTTCGGCCTGATCGGTGTCCTCGTCATCGTCTTCGCCGAGTCCGGCCTCCTCATCGGGTTCTTCCTCCCCGGTGACTCGCTGCTCTTCACCACCGGCCTCCTCGTCACCACCGGCAAGCTCGACTCGCCGCTGTGGCTGGTCTGCACGCTGATCGTCCTCGCGGCGATCATCGGCGACCAGGTGGGCTACCTGTTCGGCCGGAAGGTGGGTCCGTCGCTCTTCCGGCGCCCCGACTCCAAGTTCTTCAAGCAGGAGAACGTCGAGAAGGCCCACGAGTTCTTCGAGAAGCACGGCCCGAAGTCCCTCATCCTGGCCCGCTTCGTCCCGATCATCCGCACCTTCACGCCGATCATCGCCGGCGTCAGCCGGATGAACTACCGCTCGTTCATCACCTTCAACATCATCGGCGGCGTCCTCTGGGGCGCCGGTGTGACCCTGCTCGGCGCCTCCCTCGGCAAGGTCGACTTCGTCCACAAGCACATCGAGGCGATCCTCGTCGGCATCGTCCTGCTGTCGGTCGTCCCGATCGTGATCGAGTACCTCAAGGCCCGCTCCCAGTCGAAGAAGGCCGCCGCCGCCCGGCAGGACGCGCCCCCCGCCGGCCCCGAGGCCCCCCACGCCGCCCCGCCCGTCCACGGCGACCAGCCCGGCCAGGGCGGCTACGGCGGCTACGGCGACCAGCCGGGCCAGGGCGGCTACGGCCACCAGGACGGCTACGCGGGCCAGGCCGGCTACGGCGACCAGGGCGGGTACGGCGCCCAGACCGGCGGCTACGGCGACCAGCCGGAGTACGGCTACGGGCAGGGGCAGCAGGCCGGTTACGGGCAGCAGGGCGGCTACGGACAGCAGGGCGGCGGCTACCAGGACCGGCCCGGCGGCTACGGCGACCAGGGGGCGTACGGACAGCAGGGCGGCGGCTACGGCCAGCAGGGCGGCTACGGCTACCCGGCCCCCCAGCCCGGCTACGGCCAGCCGCAGCACCCCCAGCACCCCCAGCAGCCCGCCTACGGCAACCACCCCGGCTACGCCCAGCAGCCCGGCCACCCCCAGCAGCCGCAGCAGGCCCAGCAGCCGCAGCGGCCCGGCCACGGCGACCAGCACGGCTACGGCGGCCAGAACCAGCCCCCGTACCCGTACGGCGAGCGCTGACCCTCGTCGGACCCACGACATGAGGCCCCGCCCCCGGCCGACCGGCCGGGCGCGGGGCCTCGTCACATCGTGGGAACCCGTGCCGGAGCCCGCGCCGGAGCCTCGCCGGAGCCCTCAGAACCCTCGGGTCCGCTTCGCCGCGCTGCGCGCCGAGCCGGCGCCCGGGGCCCGCATGAAGAGGCGGGCCAGCTCGCCTCCCAGGTTCACCCCGATCGCGATCGCCAGAGCCAGGGCCGCCGCCTTCGCCAGCGAGGCGAAGCCCTGGTCCAGATTGTTCTGGGCGATCGCCAGCACCCCGAAGTACGTCGCCGAACCGGGCAGCAGCGGCCCGATCGCCGCCGTCACGTACGGCAGCGAGGACGTGTGGTGGTAGCGGGCCATCAGCTGCCCGAAGAGACCCACCAGACCGGCCGCCACCGCCGTCGCCATCACCGCCGACCCCTCCGCGGTCACCGCGATCGACGCGTAGACCACCCAGGCCACCCCGCCGTTCAGCGTCGCGAAGAGCACCGTCGCCCGCGACTGCTGCAACAGGATCGCGAAGGTCGCGCACAGCACCATCGACGAGACGATCTGCGTCACCGGGCGCTCCACCGGCCGCAGCACCCCCTCCGGATTGAGCTGGGCGTCGAACTGCACCGCCACGTACAGCACGGACAGCACGCCCACCACGATCGCCACGAAGAAGTACGCGACCTCCAGGAGCCGCGCCGAGGCCGTGATGTAGAAGCCGGTCAGGCCGTCCTGCACCGCCGCCACCAGGGCCCGCCCCGGGATCAGCGCGAACAGGCCACCCGTGATCACCGCCGACGGCCGCAGGTCCGCGTGGAGCAGCGTCAGCAGCACCCCCATCGCGGCCGGCGGCATCGCCGCCACCAGGAACTGGTAGAACTCCGGCAGCCCGCGCCCCGCGCACAGCCACGCCAGCCGGTCGCCGAGCACCGCGCCCAGCGCCGCCACGAAGAAGACCGTGGCGCCGCCGCCCAGCAGCACCGAGGCCGCCCCCGCCAGCAGGCCCGCCGCCGCCGTCAGCGCCCACCCCGGGTACGGGTGCCGGTTGCGCCGGATCTCCGCGAGCCGCCGGTACGCCTCCTCCGGCGACACCTCGTGCGCCGGCGCGTTGATGTCCGCGAGCAGCTGGTAGACGGCCGCCAGCCGGGTGTAGTCGGTGCCCCGGCGGCGCACCGTCCGGTTCGCCGTCACCGGATCGTCCACCAGCGACGGCTGGTACGTGATCGAGAGCAGCGTGAAGGTCACCGTCGGCTCGCACCGGTCGAGCCCGTACGACCGGCAGATCGCGAACATCGCCGCCTCGACGTCCTCCGCGCCCTCCCCGCCCGCGAGCAGCAGCTCGCCGATGCGGAGGGTCAGGTCGAGCACGCGCGGCACCGAGGGCCCCGTCTCGCCCTTCGCCGCGGCCGTCTCCGGCACCACCGGCCGGTCACCCACCGGCAGCCGCAGCATCGTCCGCATCCGGTCCTGCCAGGGAGCGTTCTGCGGCAGCCGCGCCAGCGGCACCCCGTAGGCCGGGGTGAAGGCGGGCGGCGAGTCCTTCGCGGAGTACGTCGACGGCGGCGCGAACGCCGAGCCCTCCGGCTCCGGCGGCGGCTCGGGCGCCAGCCCCTCCGGCACCACGAACGCCGAGCCCTCCGGCTCCGGAGGCGGCTCGGGCACCAGCCCCTCCGGCAGCGCGAACTCCGAGGTCGCCTCGTCCGACAGGGGCTTCCGGTCCTCCGGAGCCTCCTCGGGGCCCTCCGGCTCCGCCACCACTCTCGTCCGCCTCACACCCAGGGAATCGTGCATTCCAGTATGAGCGCCAGACGGGTGTGCGAAACGTGGACGCGCGAAAGGCGGCGCACCCCGAAGGGCGCACCGCCTCCCGCGACGATCAAGGCGTCAGTGAGCGCCCTGCTCCTTGGCGCGCGCGATCGACTTCTCGATCTCGGCCTCGGCCTCGGCGCGGCCGACCCAGTCGGCGCCCTCGACCGACTTGCCCGGCTCCAGGTCCTTGTAGACCTCGAAGAAGTGCTGGATCTCCAGGCGGTCGAACTCCGGCACGTGGTGGATGTCGCGCAGGTGCTCCATGCGCGGGTCCGTCGCCGGCACGCACAGCAGCTTGTCGTCGCCGCCGGCCTCGTCCGTCATGCGGAACATGCCGATGGCGCGGCACTTGATCAGGCAGCCCGGGAAGGTCGGCTCGTCGAGGATGACCAGCGCGTCCAGCGGGTCGCCGTCCTCGCCGAGGGTGTTCTCCACGTAGCCGTAGTCGGTCGGGTAGGCCGTCGACGTGAAGAGGCGACGGTCCAGGCGGATGCGACCGGTCTCGTGGTCGACCTCGTACTTGTTCCGCGACCCCTTCGGGATCTCGATGAGAACGTCGAACTCCACGGGTGGCTCCTCCTGAATCAACACAAGTGAATGCTCGCGACGACGCGCGGTGATTAAGTGTCCCTCACGCACGTACGTGATTGCGAAAGGGGCTGGTCAGCGATGCCGGAACCGAGGGTGTGGCAGCTCACGGCGGGCTCCGCCGTGCTCGGTCTGGCTCTCGCCGCCGCGGCGGCGACCGCGGCCGGACCCTGGGACGGAGGCCAGCGTACGGCCGAGCGGGCCCGCGCCGCCGCCCCCGCGACGGGTGGCGAGCGTCACCCCGCCCCGGCCGCCGCCCCCGCCGCCCCGGAGCCCGCCGAACCCGCCCCCGCGCCCAGCGCCCCCGGCGTCCTCACCGCGCTGACCGCGGACCGGACCCCCGCCCCCGGCACCCGCCCCGACGACCTGGCCCGCGCCCTCGTCCCCCTCCTGGCCGATCCCGGCCTCGGCACCGCGCGCACCGCCTCCGTCGTCGACACCGCCACCGGGAAGCAGCTCTACGGGGAAGGCGCCGGCACCCCCATGACCCCGGCCTCCACGATCAAGATCGCCACCACCGCCGCGGCCCTCTCCGCCCTCGGCCCCGACCACCGCATCGCCACCACCGTCACCGCCGCCCCCGACGGCCGGACGGTCACCCTCACCGGCGGCGGCGACCCCACCCTCGACCCGGCCCGGCTGGAGGCGCTCGCCGCCGACACCGCCCGCGCCCTGCGGAAGCGCGGCCACACCACCGTGCGCCTCGCCTACGACACGAGCCTCTACGAGGGCGCCGCCCTCCACCCCATCGGCCCCAACGAGAACCTCGCCCCCGTCACCGCCCTGATGACCAGCGGGGGACGCCTCGACGACAGCGAGAGCGGCCCCGCCCCCCGCTCCGCCGACCCCGCCCGCGCCACCGCCACCGCCTTCGCCGGCCACCTCGCCGACGCCGGCGTGAAGGTCACCGGCGCCCCCGCGCCCGGCCGCACCCCGAAGGCCGCCCCCCTCGCCCGTACCCTCTCCGCCCCCCTCGCCGACCTCGTCGAGCGCACCCTCACCCACAGCGACAACGACCTCGCCGAGGCCCTCGCCCGGCAGACCGCACTCGCCCACCGGCAGCCCGCCAGCTTCCGCGGCGCCGAACGGGCCGTCCACGCCGAACTCGGCCGCCTCGGCCTCCCCCTCGCCGGCACCCGCTTCGCCGACGGCAGCGGACTCGACCGCCGCGACCGCGTCCCGGCCGCCCTCCTCACCGGCCTCCTCGCCCGCGCCGCCGACCCCGCCCGCCCCGCCCTGCGGCCCGTCCTCACCGGCCTCCCCGTCGGCGGCTTCACCGGCACCCTCGCCGGCCGCTACGGCCAGGCCCCCGCCGGCGCCGGCCTCGTCCGCGCCAAGACCGGCACCCTCACCGGCGTCAACACCCTCGCCGGCACCGTCGTCACCGCCGACGGCCGCCTCCTCGCCTTCGCCTTCCTCGCCGGCCGCACCCCTTCGCCCGACCTCGCCCAGCCCGCCCTCGACCGCCTCTCCGCCGCCCTCACCGGCCAGAAGTAACCCCCGTGCCACCCTCCGAAGAGGTCCCCGACCGGCCCCGAACCCGTACGGTTGACGCATGACGAGCATCGGTGGTGCAGGCACGTCCGGAATGGTCGACTGGAACCTCGCGGTCGCGACCGCGACCAGGCTGGTCCGCCCGGGCCCCGACGTCGGCCGCGACGAGGCCCGCGCCGTCGTCGCCGAACTCCGCCGCCACGCCAAGGCCGCCGAGGAACACGTCCGCGCCTACACCCGGATGCTCCCCGAGGGCACCGAGGCGCACGACACCCCCGTCCTCGTCGTCGACCGCACCGGCTGGATCAAGGCCAACGTCGCCGGCTTCCGCGAACTCCTCACCCCCCTCCTCGGCAAGATGAAGGAACGCCGCGCCGACACCCCCGGCGGCGCCGTCCTCGGCGCCGTCGGCGGCAAGGTCACCGGCGTCGAGCTCGGCATGCTGCTCTCCTTCCTCGCCTCCCGCATCCTCGGCCAGTACGAGACCTTCGCCCCCGTCAGCCGCGACCTCCCCGGCGCCCCCGACGGTGGCGGCCGGCTCCTCCTCGTCGCCCCCAACATCGTCCACGTCGAGCGCGAGCTGGCCGTCTCCCCCCACGACTTCCGCCTCTGGGTCTGCCTCCACGAGGAGACCCACCGCACCCAGTTCACCGCCGTCCCCTGGCTCCGCGACCACCTCCAGGGCGAGATCCAGTCATTCCTCGCCGCCACCGAGGTCGACCCCGGCACCTTCCTCGAACGCCTCCGCGAGGCCGCCCAGGCCCTCGCCGGCGGCCGCCCCGAGGCCGAGGAGGGCGACCCCGCCCCCTCCCTCGTCGAGCTCGTCCAGACCCCCGAGCAGCGCGAGATCCTCGGCCGCCTCACCGCCGTCATGTCCCTCCTCGAAGGCCACGCCGACTACGTCATGGACGGCGTCGGCCCCCAGGTCGTCCCCTCCGTCGCCGAGATCCGCGAGAAGTTCCAGGCCCGCCGCGCCCGCGGCGCCTCCCGCCTCGACCTCGCCCTGCGCAAGCTCCTCGGCCTCGACGCCAAGCTCCGCCAGTACCGCGACGGCGAACGCTTCGTCCGCGCCGTCGTCGACCAGGTCGGCATGGACGGCTTCAACCGCGTCTGGACCTCCCCCAACACGCTCCCCACCAAGAGCGAGATCGCCGCCCCCGCCGACTGGATCGCCCGCGTCCACCGCAGGACCGATTCCTGACCCGCTGACGGCCCCCGCGGGGACCCGCGCCGGAGCCTGCGGACGGGCGCCGCACGGAGACCCGCGCCGGGGCCCGCGTACGGCCCCGAGGGCGGAAGCGCGCCGGAACACGCCGGAGCGCACCACCAATCACCCATCCGAGGGACCCTGGGCGTGGGGTGAGGCGTGCAATGCTCGGGTAAGGGCGACGTTTCTGTCACCATCGACGCACTCTGAGTGACCGAACACCCCATTCCGACCGTTAAGACTCCGACCGAGGCACCCCACCCCATTCACGAAGGGCACCGAACCATGGGTCCCCATCCTGCGGTCGCGGCGATACGCCTGGCGGTCCGCCGCGTACTCCACGACGTCCTCACCGAGCACCCCGCCGACCCCGCCGCCCCCCGCGACGCGCACCCCCTCGTGCTCGTCGCCTGCTCCGGCGGAGCCGACTCCATGGCGCTCGCCTCCGCCCTCGCCTTCGAAGCGCGCAAGCTCCCCGTCCGCGCCGGCGGCGTCACCGTCGACCACGGGCTCCAGGACGGCTCCGCCGGCCGCGCCGCCGAGGTCGCCGACCGCATGACCGCCCTCGGCCTCGCCCCCGTCGAAGCCGTCGCCGTCACCGTCGGCCGCGAAGGGGGCCCCGAGGCCGCCGCCCGCGACGCCCGGTACGCCGCGCTCGACGCCGCCGCCGAGCGCCACGGCGCCGCCGCGATCCTCCTCGGGCACACCCGGGACGACCAGGCCGAGACCGTCCTCCTCGGCCTCGCCCGCGGCTCCGGCATCCGCTCCCTCTCCGGCATGGCCGCCGTCTCCGGCACCCACGGCCGCTACCGCCGCCCCTTCCTCCAGCTCGACCGCCAGACCGTCCGCAAGGCCTGCATCGCCCAGGAACTCGCCGTCTGGGACGACCCGCACAACAGCGACCCCGCCTACACCCGCTCCCGCCTCCGCCACGAGGGCCTCCCGGCCCTGGAGAAGGCCCTCGGCAAAGGCGTCGTCGAAGCCCTCGCCCGAACGGCCCAGCTCTCCCGCGACGACGCCGACGCCCTCGACACCTGGGCCGCCGACGCCGAGACCGCCGTACGCGACGAGGCCGGCGCCCTCGCCTGCGACAAGCTCTTCGGCCTGCCCCCCGCCGTACGCCGCCGCGTGCTGCGCCGCGCGGTGATCGCCGAGGGCGCCCCGGCCGGCTCCCTCTTCGCCCGCCACATCGAGGAACTCGACCGGCTCGTCACCGGCTGGCGCGGCCAAGGCGCCATCAACCTGCCCGGACGGGTCGAAGCCCGCCGCCAGGGTGGCAGACTGGTCATCCGGCAAGGCTGACGCACGCTGCAACGAAAGTGACCCGGGTGAACGAGAAGGACATGGGCACCGACCTCCAGTCGGTGCTCATCACCAAGGAAGAGATCGACGCCAAGCTGGCCGAGCTGGCCGCGAAGATCGACGCGGAATACGCGGGCAAGGACCTGCTCATCGTCGGTGTCCTCAAGGGCGCCGTGATGGTGATGGCGGACCTGGCACGCGCCCTGTCCACCCCCGTCACCATGGACTGGATGGCCGTCTCCTCCTACGGCGCCGGCACCCAGTCCTCGGGCGTCGTCCGCATCCTCAAGGACCTCGACACCGACATCAAGGGCAAGCACGTCCTGATCGTCGAGGACATCATCGACTCCGGCCTGACCCTGTCCTGGCTCCTGTCGAACCTCGGCTCGCGCGAGCCGGCCTCCCTGGAGGTCTGCACCCTGCTGCGCAAGCCGGAGGCCGCCAAGGTCGCCATCGACGTCAAGTGGATCGGCTTCGACATCCCCAACGAGTTCGTCGTCGGCTACGGCCTCGACTACGCCGAGAAGTACCGGAACCTCCCCTTCGTCGGCACGCTCGCCCCGCACGTCTACGGCGGCTGAGCGACCCCTCGCACGGGGAACCCGCACCGCCTTCCCGCCGTTGAACCACGGGAAGGCGGTCGCGGGCGACGATGCTGAGGTACCGTCCGAAGAACAGCTTTTCCCACACGCTTTCTCGCACAGCTTTTCTCACACAGAGGCATTTACCTACGGGCAGGAGGGACGGGGCGCACGCGCTCCGTATGGATGGACGTGAAGCGATACTTCCGTGGGCCGGTCATGTGGATCGTGCTGGCCGTCCTCGCCGTGGTCGTGCTGATGCAGGTCGTCGGCTCGTCCGAGGGCTACAAGACGGTGGACACCGGCAAGGTCGTCCAGGCGATCGACAAGAACCAGGTCAAGCAGGCAAAGGTCACCACCGGTGACGAGCAGATCATCAAGATCGAGCTCACCGGTGACAACAAGATCGACGGCAGCAGCAAGGTCCAGGCCAGCTACATCGGCAGCCAGGGCGTCGACATCGCCGACAAGCTCCAGGAGAAGTTCGAGGCCGGCCAGGTCGAGAAGGGCTACACCGTCTCCCCGACGAAGCAGTCGCCCTTCGTCTCGATCCTGCTCTCGCTCCTCCCCTTCGTCCTCATCGTGGTCGTCTTCCTGTTCCTGATGAACCAGATGCAGGGCGGCGGCAGCCGGGTGATGAACTTCGGCAAGTCCAAGGCGAAGCTCATCACCAAGGACACGCCCAAGACCACCTTCGCCGACGTCGCCGGCTCGGACGAGGCCGTCGAGGAGCTCCACGAGATCAAGGAGTTCCTCCAGGAGCCCGCGAAGTTCCAGGCCGTCGGCGCCAAGATCCCCAAGGGCGTCCTGCTCTACGGCCCGCCCGGCACCGGCAAGACGCTCCTCGCGCGCGCCGTCGCCGGCGAGGCCGGGGTGCCCTTCTACTCGATCTCCGGCTCCGACTTCGTCGAGATGTTCGTCGGCGTCGGCGCCAGCCGCGTCCGTGACCTCTTCGAGCAGGCCAAGGCGAACGCCCCGGCCATCGTCTTCGTCGACGAGATCGACGCGGTCGGCCGCCACCGCGGCGCCGGCCTCGGCGGCGGACACGACGAGCGCGAGCAGACCCTCAACCAGCTCCTCGTCGAGATGGACGGCTTCGACGTGAAGGGCGGCGTCATCCTGATCGCCGCCACCAACCGGCCCGACATCCTCGACCCCGCCCTCCTGCGCCCGGGTCGCTTCGACCGGCAGATCGCCGTCGACCGCCCCGACATGCAGGGCCGTCTGGAGATCCTCAAGGTCCACCAGAAGGGCAAGCCGGTCGCGCCCGACGTCGACCTCTCGGCCGTCGCCCGCCGCACCCCCGGCTTCACCGGTGCCGATCTCTCCAACGTCCTCAACGAGGCGGCGCTGCTGACCGCCCGCTCGGACAAGAAGCTGATCGACAACCAGATGCTGGACGAGGCGATCGACCGCGTGGTCGCGGGCCCGCAGAAGCGGACCCGGATCATGTCGGACAAGGAGAAGAAGATCACCGCGTACCACGAGGGCGGCCACGCCCTGGTCGCGGCGGCCTCCCCGAACGCCGACCCCGTCCACAAGATCACCATCCTGTCCCGCGGCCGCGCCCTGGGCTACACGATGGTCCTCCCGGACGAGGACAAGTACTCCACCACGCGCAACGAGATGCTCGACCAGCTCGCCTACATGCTGGGCGGCCGCGCGGCGGAGGAGCTCGTCTTCCACGACCCGACCACGGGTGCCGCGAACGACATCGAGAAGGCCACGGCCACCGCCCGCGCGATGGTCACCCAGTACGGCATGACCGAGCGGCTCGGCGCCATCAAGTTCGGCGGCGACAACACCGAGCCCTTCCTCGGCCGTGAGATGTCGCACCAGCGCGACTACTCGGAAGAGGTCGCCGCGCTCGTCGACGAAGAGGTCAAGAAGCTCATCGAGACCGCGCACAACGAGGCGTGGGAGATCCTGGTCGAGAACCGCGACGTCCTCGACAACCTGGTCCTGGCCCTCCTGGAGAAGGAGACCCTGGGCAAGGAGGAGATCGCCGAGATCTTCGCGCCGATCGTCAAGCGCCCGGCCCGCCCGGCCTGGACCGGCTCCTCCCGCCGCACCCCGTCCACGCGTCCGCCGGTCCTCTCCCCCAAGGAGCTGGCCCTGACGAACAGCGCGAACGGCACGGCCTCGGTGGACACCACCAAGGGCATCGACATCGCCCCCGAGGACACCCCGGAGCCCTGAGCCCCGGACCCCCGGAATGGAAGCCGCGCCCTCCCAGGTTTTAGCCTGTGAGGGCGCGGCCCTTTTTCGCGCCATGTCAGACCAGACGGAACGAGGCACAGATGACCGACCCGGTGACGCTGGACGGCGAGGGAACCATCGGCGAGTTCGACGAGAAGCGCGCCGAGAACGCCGTACGAGAGCTCCTCATCGCGGTCGGCGAGGACCCGGACCGCGAGGGTCTGCGGGAGACGCCGGCGCGCGTGGCGCGGGCGTACAAGGAGATCTTCGCCGGGCTGTGGCAGCAGCCGGAGGACGTCCTGACCACCACGTTCGACCTGGGCCACGACGAGATGGTGCTGGTCAAGGACATCGAGGTGTATTCGACCTGTGAGCACCACCTCGTCCCGTTCCGCGGGGTGGCCCACGTGGGGTACATCCCCTCCACCACCGGCAAGATCACGGGGCTCTCGAAGCTGGCCAGGCTCGTCGACGTCTACGCCCGCCGCCCGCAGGTGCAGGAACGTCTCACCACCCAGGTGGCGGACTCGCTGATGGAGATCCTGGAGCCGCGCGGCGTCATCGTGGTCTTCGAGTGCGAGCACATGTGCATGTCGATGCGCGGCATCCGCAAGCCGGGTGCGAAGACCATCACCTCGGCGGTCCGGGGCCAGCTGCGCGACCCCGCGACCCGGGCCGAGGCGATGAGCCTCATCATGGCCCGCTGACGCGCGGGGGGAACGGCCTCAGGCCCGGGCGCCGCCCGGGCCTTCGTCGTCTTCGGGGAGCTTGCAGACGCGCTCCAGGAAGAGGGCGGCGGCGATGACGCCGAAGGCGGCGACGACCGCGGCCGCGGAGTAGAGGGCCTGGTCGCGGCGGGCGGGGACGTCGAGGGAGCCGAGGAGGAAGACGCCCACGCCGCCGTAGAGGCCGGCGACGAGGGCGGCGACGAGGGCGCTGGCCTGGCCGAAGACGACCGCGCGGGCGGCCATCAGGGGTTCGACGCCCTTGGCGCCGGGGCGGCGCTCGCGCTGGGCCCTGAGGCGGGCGCGGAGCGAGAGGGCGGTGGCGGTGAGGACCGCCGCGATCACGGCGAGGACGACGGGCGCGGCCAGCGGCACGCTGGGGAGGGTGCCGACGGAGTCCCAGAGGCGGGCGCCGCCCCAGGAGAGGGCGCCTGCGACCAGGAAGAGTCCGGCGAGCACCTTGAGCCGCAGTTGTTTCACCGGGTGTCCTTCACGTGGTCGCGGGCGGTCTGCCACGTAGCGTAACGATTACTCGGGCAGGCGGAGTTCCAGGTCGGTCCTGGGCGTGACGCCGGTGCGGTCGACGGCGGTCAGGAGGTCGGCCACGGCGCCGCGGCCGGGGAGCAGGGCTCCGGGGTCCACGTCGTGCCAGGGGGCGAGGACGAAGGCGCGCTGGTGGGCGCGGGGGTGCGGGAGGGTGAGGACGGGGTCGTCGGAGACCACGTCCGCGTACGTGATGATGTCGACGTCGAGGGTGCGGGCGCCCCAGCGCTCGTCCCGGACGCGCAGGAACGCTTCTTCGACGGCCTGGGCGCGCTCCAGGAGGGAGGAGGGCGGGAGGGTCGTCTTCACGAGGGCGACGGCGTTGAGGTACGAGGGCTGGCTGCCGGGCTCGACGCCCCAGGGCTCGGTCTCGTACACGGGGGAGACGGCCTTGACGCGGAGGCCGGGCGTGTCGGCGAGGGCGTCGAGGGCGCCCTGGAGGTTCTCCAGGCGGTTGCCGAGGTTGGCGCCGAGGGCGACGACGGCCCAGCGCGGGTTGGAGAGGGTGCTGTCGGCGGCGTCGACGGCCGCGACGACGGCGGCCGGCACGGGCTGGACGGTGGGGTCGCTCTGGGTCGGCTTCATCGTCGGCTCCGGGTGATCGTGACGGTGACGTCGTCGAAGGGGACGGTGATGGGGGCGTCCGGCTTGTGGACGACCACCTCCACCTCCTGGACGCCGGCGTGGCTGAGGCACTGCTGGGCGATGCGCTCGGCGAGGGTCTCGATCAGGTCCACGGGCTCGCCCTGGACGACGTCGACGACCTCCTCGGCGACGACGCCGTAGTGGACGGTCTTGGTCAGGTCGTCGTCGGCGGCCGCCGGGCGGGTGTCGAGGCCGAGGACCAGGTCCACGATGAAGGTCTGCCCCTCCTCGCGCTCCTTGGGGAAGACGCCGTGGTGACCTCGGGCCTTGAGGCCGCGCAGCGCGACACGATCCACGCGAATCACTCCTGCTGTCGTAGTTGCGGGGGCACGCAGCCGGGTGCGGACGGCCGGGTGTCCTCCATCGAATCTACCTGCGGCCACCGACAGCGCTTGCTGTCGGGGCCGTCGGGAGCGGCTTCCGGGGCCGTCAGGCGGAGGGGCCGGGGTCGTCGTCGAGGGCCGCGGGCGGGGTGTCGTCGTCGGATTCGGCGATGACGGGGGAGGCGTGGTGGGACCAGATCCGCCAGCCCCCGGGGGTCCGGCGGAAGGCGTTGGTGGCGACGACGAGCTGGCCGACGAGGGGGCCGAGCTCGGCGCCGTCCTCGGCGGGGCCGCCGCTGAGGATGTTCTCGGTGCAGGTGACGAGGGCGGTGTCGCCGCCGAGGGAGACCCGGACGTCGGTGAGGAAGAACTGGATGTAGTCGGTGTGCGCCATGATCAGCGCGTACGAGCGGAGCACCTCGCCGCGGCCGGTGAGGACGGGCCAGCCGGGGTGGACGCAGGAGATGTCGGTGGCGCCGTCGTCGAGCCAGAGGTCTTCGAGGCGGTCGAAGTCGCCCTCCTCCAGCGCCGTGTAGAAGGCGGTGTTGGCGGCCTCCACGGCCGCCCGGTCGGCCTCGCGGGCCGCGGTCACCGGGCTCCTTCGACGGCGCGGGCGACGCGGACGGCGTCGGCGGTGGCGCGGACCTCGTGGACGCGGACGGCCCAGGCGCCCGCGTGGGCGGCGAGGGCGGAGACGGCGGCGGTGGCGGCGTCGCGCTCGCGGGCGGGCGGCGGGGCGGCGCCGGGTTCGCGGGTGAGGACGTGGCCGAGGAAGCGCTTGCGGGAGGCGGCGACGAGGAGGGGGCGGCCCAGGGCGCGCAGCTCGGGGAGGTGGGCGACGAGGGCGAGGTCGTGGGGGGCGAGCTTGGCGAAGCCGAGGCCGGGGTCGACGACGATCCGCTCGGGGGCGATGCCGCCGTCGACGACGGCCTCCATCCGGGTGCGGAGCTCGGTGACGACCTCGGCGACGACGTCGTCGTAGACGGCGAGGCTGTTCATGGACGCGCTGAAGCCGCGCCAGTGCATGACGACGAAGGGGACCTCGGCGGCGGCGACGGCGGGGACCATGCCGGGGTCGGCGAGGCCGCCGCTGACGTCGTTGACGAGGGCGGCGCCGGCCGCGACGGCGGCGGAGGCGACGGAGGCGCGCATGGTGTCGACGGAGACGGTGACGCCTTCGGCGGCGAGGCCGCGGACGACGGGGACGACCCGGCGGAGTTCTTCCTCCTCGTCGACGCGGGTGGCGCCGGGGCGGGTGGACTCGCCGCCGACGTCGACGAGGTCGGCGCCCTGGGCGACGAGGTCGAGGCCGTGCTTGACGGCGGCCGTCGTGTCGAACCAGCGGCCGCCGTCGGAGAAGGAGTCCGGGGTCACGTTGACCACGCCCATGACCGCGCAGCGGTCCCACTCGGGAAGGCCGAGGGGAGCGCCCCGGTCGATCGTCGTACTCATACGACCAGCGTAGGGCCCGCCGGGGTCGGGGGCGGTTTCAGGCCGTGCTGACCTCGTGGTCGCGGGCGCTCCGCAGGGGGACGGCGTGGGCGCAGGGGCGGGGGGCCCGGCTGGCACGGCGGGTGAAGGGGCGGGGCAGCGCGAGGGTGAGGAAGCCTTCGGCCTGCATGGCGGCGAGGCCGATGCGGGGCAGGTCGCGGCCGGCGCGGTAGACGACGAAGCGGGGTTCCCAGCGTGGCTGGAACTTGGCGTTGAACTTGTAGAGGGACTCGATCTGGAACCAGCGGGAGAGGAAGAGCAGGAGGCCGCGCCAGAGGCGGAGGACGGGGCCGGCGCCGATGCGTTCGCCGCGGGCGAGGGCGGAGCGGAACATGGCGAAGTTGAGGGAGACGCGCCGGATGCCGAGGGCGGGGGCGGCCTGGAGGGCGGCGACGATGAGGAGCTCGTTCATGCCGGGGTCGGCGGAGCGGTCGCGGCGCATGAGTTCCAGGGACATGCCGTCGGTGCCCCAGGGCACGAAGTGGATCATGGCTTTGAGGTCGCCGTAGGGGCCTTCGGGGCCGCCTTCGGGGTCGGCGAGGTGGGCGGTCGCTATGACGGCGTCGCCGTCGCCGGGGGCGCCGATGCGGCCGAGGGCCATGGAGAAGCCGCGTTCGGTGTCGGTGCCGCGCCAGTCGGCGGCGGCCTTGCGGACGAGGTCGAGTTCGGCGTCGTCGAGGTCGCGGACGCGGCGCACGCGCGTGGTGTAGCCGTTCCGTTCGATCCGCTTGACCATCTGGCGGACGTTGCGCATGGCGCGGCCGGAGAGGGAGAAGGCGTCGACGTCGATGACGGCCTCGTCGCCGAGTTCGAGGGCGTCGAGTCCGGTCTCGCGGGTCCAGACCTGGCCGCCGGTCTCGGAGCAGCCCATGACGGCGGGGGTCCAGGAGTGGGCGCGGGCCTCGTCCATGAAGCGTTCGATGGCGCCGGGCCAGGCCTCGACGTCGCCGATGGGGTCGCCGCTGGCGAGCATGACGCCGGAGACGACGCGGTAGCAGACGGCGGCCTTGCCGCTGGGGGAGAAGACGACGCCCTTGTCGTGGCGGAGGGCGAAGTGGCCGAGGGAGTCGCGGCCGCCGTGCCGTTCGAGGAGGGCGCGGAGCCGGGTCTCGTCGTCGGCGGTGAGGCGGGCGGCGGGGTGCTCGGGACGGAGCGCGAGGTAGAGGGTGGTGAGGGCGGTGAGCATGCCGAGGGCGCCGAGGGAGTAGCCGACGGTCCAGTCGACGCCGTGGGTGTAGGCGACGGGGCCCTCGACGCCGAGGAGTCCGAGGAGGACGTGTTCGAGGCGGTCGGTGAGGCTGGGGTCGCCGACGACGCGGCGGGGGTGGGCGCTGACGACGACGAGGCCGAGGGCGAGGGAACCGGCGCCCATGACGACGAAGTTGGCGAGGGCGCGCCAGCGGCTGCGGGGGTCGGGGAGGGCGGCGAACTGGTCGCGGTGGCGCAGCAGCAGGGCGAGCAGGCCGAGCGAGAGCAGCGAGCCGAGGACCGAGTGGCGCCAGACGAACTGGGCGGCGGCGCCGAGCGGGAGGAGGAGGACGACGGCCCGCCAGGCGCGGCGCTTGTGGCGCTTGAGGCCGTGGGCGAGCAGGAGCAGGAGGACGCCGGCGCTGAGCGAGACGGCCGCGGAGAGCGGCCCGAGGGTGCCGGGGAGGACCTCGGCGAGGGCGTGGACCCGGCTGGCGCGGAACCGGGGGAAGACCCCGGCGGCGATGTCGACGAGTCCGATCAGGGTGCAGGCCGTACCGACGAGGGAGGGGACCTTCTCGGGGGCCGGGCCGCTCAGAAATCGGCGGACCCGAACCGGAACCGATGATGTTTTGTCCCCATCTACCGTGACAGACATCGCTTCCCGCGCTTCCCGTGCTTCCGTGGTCTTTTGGGGCCCTGTTCGGGGCGCTCCTTAGGACGGGGCTGGGCGGGGGCGGGTTCATTCGGGTTCAGGAAATTCTCAGGAAGTCGTCGGGGCGTCCGGGGACGTCCCAGGAAGGAAGGTTCGACCGTCTCATGGGTCTCACCAGCGGCGCGGTCCTCGTCACGGCGGTGGCGGTGGCCGTCGTGCTGTTCTCGGTCACGGTGGTGCTGTGGCCCCGGCTGGCCCGGCGGGGCTGGCGGGCGGTGCTCGGCAGGGTCGGGCTGCTGTTCGCGACGCAGGTGGTGTTGTTCGCGGCGGTGGGGCTCGGGGCGAATCGTTCCTTCCTCTTCTACGGTTCGTGGGCGGACCTCTTCGGCCAGGAGCAGGAGATGGGGGTGGTCGTCGACCACGGCGCCGCGTCGAAGGACGTGCGGGTGGTGGGGACGCGCGCCCTGGACGTGCCGGGCGGGGCGCGGCCGTCGGTGGGCGGGCAGATCCAGCAGGTGGTGATCCGCGGCGACCGGTCGGGGATCACCTCGCCGGCCTTCGTCTACCTGCCGCCGGAGTACTTCCAGGAGCGGTACGCGAAGCGGTCGTTCCCGGCGTCGGTGGTGCTGACGGGGTATCCGGGGACGGCGGAGAACCTCATCAAGGGGCTGAAGTACCCGAGGACGGCGTACCTCCAGGCGAAGGAGGGGCGGATGCAGCCGATGGTCCTGGTGATGCTGCGGCCGACGGTGGCGCCGCCGCGGGACACCGAGTGCGTGGACGTGCCGGGCGGTCCGCGGACGGAGACCTTCTTCGCCGAGGACCTGCCGCGGGCGGTCTCGGCGGCGTACCGGGTGGGGACGAAGCCCCGGAACTGGGGGTTCATGGGGAACTCGACGGGCGGGTACTGCGCGTTGAAGATCGCGCTGCACCACCCGGACCGCTTCGCCGCGGGCGCCGGCTTCTCCGCGTACTACAAGGCGGCGGAGGACGTGACGACGGGCGACCTCTTCCACGGCGACCAGGGGCTGCGGCGCCGGGCCGACCTGCTGTGGAGCCTGGACCACCGGCCGCAGCCGGCCTCGTCGTTCCTGGTGACGACGTCGAGGACGGGCGAGGGGAACCTGAAGGGGACCCAGGAGTTCATCCGCAAGGTGAGGAGCCCGGCCCGGGTCTCCTCGATCACGCTGGAGAGCGGCGGGCACAACTTCACCACCTGGAAGAGGGAGATCCCGCCCGGCCTGGTGTGGATGAGCGGGAAGCTCCGCGGGGACTGAGCCCCTAGGGGGTCCGGGAGGCGCGGCGCAGGGCCCGGTGGACCCCGGCGGGGGTGAGGACGCCGGCCGGGTGTCCGTCGGCCCCGGTGACGGTGAGCCGGCCGGAGTCGTCCTGGAGGAGCAGCGCGAGCGCGTCCTTGAGGGTGCCCCCGAGGGGGACGGAGGGCGGTACGGGGGCGTGGGCGCCGTCCGTGCGCGCGCGCGTGGCGGGGGCCGGGGCGCGGTCGTCCGGCAGCGGGTCCAGGTCCTCGGCGGTGACCGGGGTGACGGCGAGCCGTTTGAGGGCGCGGTCGCCGCCGACGAAGTCGGCGACGTACGGGGTGGCGGGGGCGGCGAGCACGGTGGCCGGGGTGTCGAACTGCTCGATGCGGCCCTGTCCGTAGACGGCCATGCGGTCGCCGAGGCGGACGGCCTCCTCGATGTCGTGGGTGACGAGGAGGACGGTCTTGCGGACGGTGGCCTGGAGGGCGAGGAACTCGTTCTGGAGCCGTTCGCGGACGACGGGGTCGACGGCGCCGAAGGGCTCGTCCATGAGGAGGACCGGCGGGTCGGCGGCGAGGGCGCGGGCCACGCCGACGCGCTGGCGCTGTCCGCCGGAGAGCTGGGCGGGGTAGCGGGGGCCGTGGACGGCGGGGTCGAGGCCGACGAGTTCGAGGAGTTCGGCGGCCCGCGCGCGTGCGGCGGACTTCTTCCAGCCGAGGAGGGCGGGGACGGTCGCGGTGTTGTCGAGGACCGTGCGGTGGGGGAAGAGCCCGACCTGCTGGATGACGTATCCGATCTTGCGGCGCAGGGCGACCGGGTCGGTGCCGGCGACGTCCCGGCCGTCGACGAGGATGCGGCCGGAGGTCGGTTCGACCAGCCGGTTCACCATCATCATCGTGGTCGTCTTGCCGCAGCCGGAGGGGCCGACGAGCGTGACGAGTTCCCCCTCGGCCACCTCGAAGGAGAGGTCGTCGACCGCGGTGGTGCCGTCCGGATAGCGCTTGGTCACCTGTTCGAACCGGATCATGGGCCCATTCTGTCCCCTCGTCATCCGGCGCGTGTGAAGGCCGTGTTGCGGCGGGGTGGCGGATCGGCGGCGCGGGCCCGTGGACCGGCCCCGTTGTCGGTGGCGGGGGTTAGGGTCGTCAGACACGCGTTCGTACGCCGACGGCCGGGGGGAGGTCCGGATGAGCTCGTCGAACTGCCTGGTCGCCAACGACTGGATCTGCGGCGAGTACCTGCGCACCCGCCGCGAGGAGCTGACCGACGCCCTGGTCCAGCACGTCGGCATCACCACCGCCTCCGTGGCGATCGCGCTGCTCGTCGCCGTGCCGCTGGCCCTCCTCGTCCGGGCCCGGCCCCGCCTGGCCGCCCCGGTCCTCGGGCTGACCACCCTGCTCTACACGGTGCCGTCGCTCGCCATGTTCTCGCTGCTGCTGCCCGTCTTCGGGCTCTCCTCGGCGCTCGTCGTCACCGGCCTGGTGCTGTACGCGCTGACGATCCTGGTGCGGAACGCGCTGGCGGGCCTCGAAGCCGTCCCGGCGGAGACCCGGGAGGCCGCCCGCGGCCTCGGCTTCGGACCCTGGCGGCTGCTCTGGCAGGTCGAACTGCCCCTCGCGCTGCCGGTCCTGATGGCCGGCGTCCGGATGGCCACCGTCTCCACGGTCGCGCTCACCACCATCGGCTCGGTCGTCGGCCGCGGCGGCCTCGGCAACCTCATCGAGGACGCCCTGCCCACCTTCTTCAAGGCGCAGGTGCTCGCCGCCTCGGTGCTGTGCGTGCTGCTCGCGGTCGCCGCCGACCTGCTGCTCCTGGGCGTCCAGCGGGTGCTCACGCCCTGGGCCCGGGCCACGGGCGCGCCGGGAGGTGGGTGAGGTGGGGGTCGTGACGGACGCGTGGACCTGGCTCACCACCGGTGCGCACTGGACCGGCGAGGAGGGCGTCGGCGCCCGCCTCGCCGAGCACGTGTACGTGAGCGGCCTCGCGCTGCTGATCGCCGGCGCGGTCGCGCTGCCGCTCGGGCTCTGGCTCGGCCACCTCGGGCGCGGCGGCGCGCTGGCGGTCAACGTGTCGAACGTCGGGCGGGCCGTCCCGGTCTTCGCCGTCCTCGCCCTCTTCATGGTCTCCCCCCTGCGGAACGCGGGCTACGTGCCGACCGTGACCGCCCTGGTCCTCTTCGCGGTGCCGCCGCTGCTGACCAACGCGTACGTGGGGGTGCGCGAGGTCGACCGGGCGGCCGTCCGGGCGGCCCGGGGCATGGGGATGACGGGCGCCCAGCTCTTCCGGCGGGTCGAACTGCCGCTCGCGGCACCGGTGGTGATGGCGGGGGTGCGCTCCGCCGCCGTGCAGGTGGTCGCCACGGCGACCATCGCCGCCATGGTGGGCCAGGGCGGTCTCGGCCGGATCATCACCGCGGGCTTCGCGCTCTACGACACCGCGCAGGTGGTCGCGGGGGCCGTCCTGGTGGCGCTGCTGGCGCTCGTGGTGGAGGGCCTGCTGATCGGGGTGGACCGGCTCCTCGTGCCCCGCCCGCCCCGCACTTGACGTACTTGGACACCGAGAGCGAAGGACTGAATCCGTGAAGAGGATCTCGCGCGCCGCCGGCGCGCTGCTGGGCTCCGCCGCGCTGGCCGTCTCGCTCGCCGCGTGCGGCGGTGACAGCCTGGAGCAGGGCAAGGAGGAGGCGTCCGGCGGCTCCGGCGGCGGCAAGGGCTCCCTGGTGGTGGGCGCGGCGGCCTTCACCGAGTCGAAGGTGCTCGCGGAGCTGTACGCGCTGCTGCTGCGCGACGCGGGCTACTCGGTCTCGGTCACCACGGTGAAGAACCGCGAACTGTACGAGCCCGCCCTGGAGAAGGGCGAGATCGACGTCGTCCCGGAATACGCGGCGACGCTCGCGGAATTCCTCAACGCGAAGACGAACGGCCCGAAGGCGCCGGAGGAGAAGCCGGTCGCCTCCGGTGACGCGAAGGCCACCGTGGCGGCGCTCCGGAAGCTCGCGGAACCGCGCGGACTGAAGGTCCTGGAAGCCGGCGGGGCCGTCGACCAGAACGCCTTCGCGGTGTCGAAGGAATTCGCCGAGAAGAACGGCCTGAAGACGCTTTCCGATCTCGGCGCGGCGAAGCTGAAGGTGAAGATCGCGGCGGGCGACGAATGCGCGGTCCGGCCCTTCTGCGCCCCCGGCCTGAAGAAGACCTACGGCATCGACGTGATCGGCGTCGACCCCAAGGGCGTCGGCACCCCGCAGGCCAAGCAGGCGGTCAAGGACGGCGTGGACCAGCTGGTCCTGACCACCACCACGGACGCCACGGTGGACGGCTTCGGCCTGGTCTTCCTGGAGGACGACAAGCACCTGCAGAACGCCGACAACGTCCTGCCGGTGGTGAACGCGAAGGAGGCCGGGGCGCCCGAGGTCGCCGCCGCGCTCGACAAGATCACCAAGGTGCTGACCACCGCGGATCTCGCCGAACTCAACCGCGAGGTCGACGCCGAGCGGGCGAAGCCCGAGGATGTCGCCGCCGCCTATCTGAAGGAGAAGGGGCTGGTCGGCAAGTAGACCCGGGAGAGGGGAAGTCGGCCCGAAGCGGAAGCGGAACGCGGTCTCTCCGATTCCGTCGCCGAGAAGTGGCCAAGAGATTGCCGGGCCGACCCCCCACACCGTCCCTACGCACGGTAAATTTCAGGCCATGCCACGTGGACGTCACCGCCATTCCCCGCCTCTGCACAAGCTGATGCCGCCCTCCGCGGTCGCCGGAGCCGCGGTCGTCTGCGCCGTGGCCGCCTGGATCCCCGGGGAACTCGTGGTCGTGCGGCTGCTCGCCGCCGCGGCGGCGGCCGCCGCCGTCACCGGTGCCGTCCTCATGCGCGGCTGGGACCGCAGCGCCGGCCGCCAGGTCGCCGAGCTGACCCGGGCCCGCACCGCCGACCAGTGGAAGGCCGAGGAGCGCCTCGCCGAACTGGAGGCGGACCTGGAGGAGTCCCGCGCCCTGCGCATCCGCCTGGACGCCAAGCTCCGCGCCAAGCGCGTCGAACTGGCCGGACTGCGCGGCGAGCACGCCGACCTGCTCCGCCGCTACGCGACCGCCGAGACCGAGCGCGCCAGCGCCCTGGAGGGCCGCCGCGTCCTGGCCCGGGCGAGCGCCGCCGACACCCCCAAGGAGCTGCCCGCCGCGGGGGCGACGCCCACCCCGGAGGCGTACCGCCGCGCCGCCGAGGCCCTGCGCGACCTCTCCCGCAACGCCGCCGCCCAGCAGGCCCGGCGCACCGCCGAGGCGGCCCGCGCCCGCGACCTCGCCGAGCGCGCCGCCGAGACCGAGGAGCCGCGCGGCCGGCACGCCGCCGAGCAGCACGGCCG